>CAMPJF010000036.1 GCA_946886725.1 uncultured Candidatus Saccharibacteria bacterium
CGATCACACCCGCAAGCCCCGGAACAGTCAGGCTCGTCTTCATGACATTTGTCGTCACGATAATTTTAATACCCGGATAATCAGTTCGCATAACCATATCTTGCTCGGCATTAGACATTTTACTGTCGAGTGGCAAGATGACTGCCGTTGCGGCAATTTCTGGCGGTAAACCTGCACGAATTTCGTCGATAAAATCTTTAATTTCTCGTTTACCTGGCGCGGTCACAGCAAAGCCTGTCGGCATTACTTCTCCTTCAAAATCAGCACGACGCTGTGTCCTGTCAAGCGCATGCATTTCCTGCGCTCGAACCAGTGCCCGTTGAACGACCGTTTGCTTTGAAAACTCCTGTTTCTCAACCGGATACGCGCGACCTTCCACTTCGATAACCGTCGGCAAGACACCACCAAGCGCGGGAGCAAAGAACTCCTGAAGCGCCTCTGCGTTAAGCGTTGCGCTTTGAATGACAAACCTGCGCTCTGGATGCTCTATTAACTGCCGATAGACAAACCCAAGTTCCATCTCGACATTCATACCCCATTCGTGGACTTCATCAATGATGACAACCTCCCTGTCATCGATCTGTCGGCTACGGACCCCGCTATCCTGCGCTAGCAACAGCCCGTCCGTCACGTTGCGAACAATCGTGTCTTCGGTGCACGTGTTTTTTTCCGCTGTATGATACGCTGAAATTTCACGCGGTACATCCGGCCAGCACTCCATTAGCTCCTCACTAATACGTTCTGCCACTTGGCGTGCCGCAATACGGCGCGGCTGCGTTTGCGTTGGCCTGTAACCAGCCTCGGCAAGAAATTGCGGCACCTGCGTGCTTTTCCCGCTACCCGTTTCGGCTTTAATAATCGTCAATTGGCTATTATCGACAGATTCGATGATTCGATCTTTATGAGCGATAATCGGCAGTTCTTGATTGCCAACTGGTGCACGCTCCATGACGGCGACAGTCGTATATGGTTTTTCGAATCCACCGTATGCCTCGTCATAGTCTTTGCGCTCTTTTCGTACCCACTGTGAGCTTTGTTGCTCGGGGCTAACGTACGGATTACTTTGATTATTAAATCGAGGCTGAGATTCATACCCTTTTACTGGAGTATGGTTATATTTCTTCGGACCAAATTCTCGTTGCATATGACCTTTCGTCGTTTCGGGTAGTACGGCAATTTATTGATACGGTTACTTGTCTTTAATATATAAGATTTATCGATAATAGCAATAGCCAGCTAGTCATTTGCGGCAAAAACTTTCTCTACTATAAAACCGCCGCGGAATGCGGCGGTTTTATAGCTATATAGTATCGAATTATTTAGCGTCAGCTTTTGCGGCATCGTCGCTAGATTCAGTCGTATCAGAACCATTTTCAGATTCGACGGCTGATGCGTCCTCGGCGTCACCGCCAGCAGCATCATTTGCCGCTTGCAGCGCACTTGGTTCGTACACATTTGCCACTACAAGATCGGTATCCTGCTCTACATCCGCAAACTCAACTCCCTTCGGCAAGGTAATATCAGCAAGCGTCAATTTATCTTCGTCGGTTGCAAGATTCACAATTGACATCTCAAGAGATTCAGGAAGGTCGGCAGGCAATGCGCGCACTTCTACTTTCTCAATCGCCTGCAGGACGATTAAACCTGCTTTTTCAGCAGCACTTTCACCTTCACCAACAAGAACAATTGGCACTTCAGTAACAATTTTTTCGTTCTGTTTAATGGTATGGAATGCCACGTGACGCAGCGTGTGCTTGACTGGGTCCATGTCGATAGATTTAATGATTGCTAACTTCTTTTTACCAGCGACTGTCAAATGGACAGGTGAGTGCTTACCGGCAGCGCGTACCGCTTTGAGCGTCTCGACCGCTTGTGACTGCGTAGAGATTGGCGCACCTTTACCACCATAGACAACACTTGGCACGAGCCCGTCATTACGTAGTTTGGCAACTTGTTTACCTTCTGCTGTTCGTTCATCTAAATTCAATGTTATATCGTTCATAGTCCTCCTAAATTTCGGTCTACCCTTTATTATACCATTTTTCGCGTAGATAACAGAGACGTGCTAAAATGAGTACATATGATTCCAGGTGTAGACTTAATAGATTTTATCAAATGGGCGGGCGTTCTTGGCATCGCTTTAGTCATTTTTGCAGAGTCAGGTCTGCTCATCGGCTTTTTCCTTCCAGGCGACAGCCTGCTGTTCACTGCGGGCTTTTTGGTATATAGCGGCTTTCTTGACGTCAATATCCACCTACTGGTCGCAATCTTGTTTGTCGCGGCCGTTACTGGCGACAGCGTTGGCTACTCGTTTGGGCGAAAGTTTGGCCCAGCTATATTTAAACGACCCGACTCATTACTTTTCAGGCAAGAAAACATCTTAAAGGCGCAGCACTTTTACGAGAAGCATGGCGGCAAAACAATTATTATCGCGCGATTTATCCCGATTGTTCGCACCTTCGCACCAGTCGTTGCGGGCATCGGCAAGATGGAATACAAACGTTTCCTCGCTTTTAACCTAATCGGTGGAGTCCTATGGGCAGCAGGTGTGACATATCTAGGCTACTTCGTCGGCGCGCAGTTCGAAAAAGCTGGCATAGAAATTGATACCGTACTCATCCCTATTATCCTCGTCATCATTCTACTATCTGTTTTACCGCCAGCCATTCACATTCTCAAAGACAAAAAACAACGTACCGCCATCTGGAATGCCGGCAAAAAACAACTAAATATCATCCTTAAGAGAAAGTAGGCTGCATTCGTGAGTACCGCACTACGCACCTTTTTTAAAAGCCGTCGTTTTATTACCAAGCGTAACGTTTTTATTGGTGCGTTACTAATCGCTGGCTTGCTTTTGTTCGTCTCAGTTTACGATAGCATCTCAGAAAACGATGGATTAGCGGCGTTTGACGAACCAGTTCGTGCATGGGCGGCAACTATTCAAAACCAAAAACTAACAATCCTCATGCGGATTATCACCGAAATATCAGCACCATTGAGTGTCGCCATCATTACGGTTGTCGGAGCAGTTATCTGGAAAGTACGCAAAAAGGAGACGTGGCGTCCTGCGCTCGTAGCGGGCGGTGTAGCAACTGCATTAATCCTATCAGCAGTCATCAAGACAATAACGCAACGCGAACGACCTTCAATTACGGATTTAGTTGATGCAACGGGGGCAATATCGTACTCATTCCCATCCGGCCATACGCTTGGCGCAGCAGCGTTGCTATTGATTATTGGGTATTTTATTTTTATGACAGGACCCACTGCAAAGCGTTTCGCTGTTATTAGCCTAGCGATACTCGTCGATATCAGCCTCGTAGCTATCAGTCGCATTTATTTGAACTATCACTGGCTGACTGATGTGACGGCGTCAGTTGGACTTGCGTTTATCGTTCTTGCAATCATTGTTGCTATCGACACATATCTAAAGCCAATTGCAAAAAATAAACGAACTATTTCTTAAGTAACGGTTTTAGATACCTGCCAGTGAATGACTTCGTTACTTTTACGACCTCCTCAGGCGTACCCTCGGCAACAACCGTGCCGCCACCAAGTCCACCCTCGGGGCCCATATCGATAATATGATCCGCAGCCTTGATAACGTCCAAATTATGCTCGATAATCACCATGCTATTGCCGCCTTCGACAAGTTTTTGCAAAATACCCAGTAGGCGCTTTACATCCGCACTATGCAGACCAGTTGTCGGCTCATCAAGAATATAGAGCGTCTTTCCAGTTGCCCGGCGCGACAGTTCGGTGGCAAGTTTGATGCGCTGCGCCTCACCGCCGCTAAACGTGGTTGCGGGCTGTCCCAAGCGAATATACCCAAGCCCTACTTCAACCAGTGTGGTCAGCTTACGAGCGATTGAAGGAATATTTTCAAAGAATTCAGCCGCCTGCTCGACGGTCATCTCTAAAACGTCACTAATTGTCTTCTCTTTGAATTTAATCTCGAGTGCTTCGCGATTATAGCGCTTTCCTTTACAGACGTCGCATACAACATACACGTCTGGCAGAAAATGCATTTCGATCTTGATGACACCGTCGCCCTGACAGTTTTCGCAGCGGCCGCCCTTGACGTTAAAGCTAAAGCGACCTGCTTTATACCCGCGAATATTTGCCTCCGGCGTACCAGCGAACAACTCGCGAATCGGCGTAAAGACACCGGTATATGTGGCCGGGTTTGAGCGCGGCGTACGGCCAATCGCCGACTGGTCAATCACGATAGCTTTGTCGAGATGATTAATACCCTCGATGTTTTCGTGCGCGCCCGGAACGACATGCGAACGGTGTAAGCGTGCTGATAATTCTTTGGCTAAGATATCATTAACAAGCGTTGATTTCCCACTACCACTTACTCCACTGACGACTGTCAAAACTCCAAGTGGAAATGCGACATCGATGTTCTTGAGATTATTCTCGCGAGCGCCACGAATGACTAGTTGACGGTCTTTCATAATGGGCCGTCTGTTTTTTGGCACATCGATCTTCTCTTTACCGGATAAATAACGACCAGTAAGACTGCTTGGGTTTGCAGCTACTTCGGCGGGCGTTCCCGCTGCGACGATTTGTCCACCGGCAACCCCTGCGCCAGGACCAATATCCAGCAGATAATCAGCCTCTCGAATCGTATCCTCATCATGCTCGACAACGAGCACAGTATTACCTAAATCACGCAGATGCTTCAATGTCATGATCAAACGATCATTATCACGCTGATGGAGGCCGATTGACGGCTCATCCAATACGTATAACACACCCTGCAGCCCCGATCCAATCTGCGTCGCCAAGCGAATGCGCTGCGCTTCACCACCCGATAGCGTATTAGCGGCGCGTGCAAGCTCCAGGTAGTTTAAACCGACATTGCTCATAAAGCCTAGCCGTGAATTGATTTCTTTCATAATTTGACGCGCAATAAATAGCTCCTGCTCGCTTAATTTCAAGGTATTCGTGAATAGGTCCAGCGCATCATCAACGCCCAGATTACAGATATCCATAATACTCAGGCCGTGGACAGTGATTGCCAATACGACAGGCTTGAGACGAGCACCGTTGCAGGTATGACACTTGCGCTCACGCATAAATCGCTCGATGTCTTTACGCATAAATTCGCTGTCGGTTTCTTTATGGCGACGCTCCAAGTTTGGAATCACGCCTTCATAGGTTGATTCGTAGCTACGGCCCGCACCGATGCGCACCTTATATGTCTGCGCTCCGGTACCGTACAAAATCTTATCGAGATCACTTTCGGATAATTCGCTAACCGGTACATTAATACTAAATCCGTGCTTCTCCGCCACGACAGACAAGCGTTTCATATACCAAGCGTCGCTATTGACGCGGTTATACGGACGTATCGCGCCTTCTTTGATAGATAAGTTAGGGTTAAACACCAGATCTGGGTCTACTTCCAATCGACTGCCGAGCCCCGTACAAACTGGGCATGCACCTTGCGGCGCATTAAAGCTAAAGATACGTGGTTCAAGCTCAGGGATATCCTCATTAGGATGATCGATACATGCGTATCGTTGACTAAAGGTTGTGACTTTATCCGTATCGGCGTTTAGTAACTCGACAACCCCTTCGGCAAGTTCAAGCGCTTGCTCGACAGATTGCGTCACGCGCCCCGTCATCTCTTCACTCATAGCAATACGGTCAACCACAATTTCAATATCGTGTTTGTACGTTTTAGCCAAATCCGGAAATTCATCCAGCGAGTACACGACGCCGTCCACGCGCGCCCTGGCAAATCCAAGTCGACGATACTGTTCTGGCACATGCGCAAACTCGCCTTTTTTACTCTTGACTATAGGTGCCAAAATCATTAGCTTAGTACCCGCTTCGATCTTCATGACTTCATCAATAATCGCTTGCGGCGTACGGCGGGCGACCTCTTTACCACATACCGGACAGTGGGGCACGCCGATGCGCGCAAATAACAAACGCAGATAATCATAGATTTCTGTCACCGTCGCAACGGTACTGCGCGGGTTTCGACTGGTAGACTTTTGATCGATAGAGATTGCCGGAGATAGTCCGTCAATCGAATCGACATCAGGTTTATCCATGATGCCCAAAAACTGACGGGCATAACTAGAAAGACTTTCGACGTAACGCCGCTGTCCTTCGGCATAAATAGTGTCGAAAGCTAGGCTGGATTTACCACTCCCGGATAGTCCCGTAATAACAACCAGTTTATCGCGTGGTATCTCAACGTCGATATTCTTTAGGTTGTGCTCCCTCGCTCCAGTAACTCGTATAAACTCTGGCATATTTACTTATTATAGCATTTTTCGACTACTTCTCGCCAGTACACCCTCAACTAAAATGACCCCGACCCCTCTGCAAATCACAGAGAGATCGGGGTCGGCTATTTTCAACACATGCACACTACTGGCGGACCATCACCGGACGACACTTGTCGCTCGCAATGTAAAATGTACGACCTTCTAGGCCTTCGGTGCCACTAATCATCTGATCCGCCGTACTTTTCATCAAGCTGTCTAATGACGGAATAGCTGCTCGAAGACTGACGTGCGACTTTGGTGTGATCGGATAGATTTGCCTGCCGTCGTTCGGAATCTCAGGTGCAAGAACATTCAGCAGAGCGAACGAATTAGCAGATAGTACTACGACCGTACCGTTACCAATCAAAAGACTGGGCCTAGGATCGGCGATGAAACCCGTGCCGATATATCGAGTGAAATCGATTTCGACGATCGAGGTCCGATTAGCGTGTTCAATCGAACACACACCAGTCTCAGGTAATCCGTCTAGGCGCATTGGTTGGCCGGCAATCATAGTGTACGGCACGCAACTTGGGCTGTGCAACGACACGGGGCCGTCGTAGTCCAACGGCTTAAAAGGACAAAGCGACGATGAACTGAACGGCTTTCCCTCACCTAGGCAGCTCGCCTTTGCGATGTAGAATCCGGTTGTATCGTCAGCACCGACCATTCGCAGAAATGCCTGGAAATCACTGAGATTGTCCCGCACTAAACTCTCCGCCTCCTGCCTATGCACACGGATCATGCCGTTTGATGCTGATATTTTTCGATACAGATCATCCGGTACAATCGTCGTCACGCCAGTACCTTTTTCGTAATGCAGATTAGGTCGTAGCGACCCATTCTTTAGTTCGGATGCAGGTAAAGTAGCATTCTTTACGTACTCTGCCACGAGTGCGGAATAATCTTCTCGTTCAGAGAATAATGACAGCCACGTCGAACCATACGAACATGGCCCTTCAGCTGGAAATGGCTGAGTGACTTCAAAACCGTTCGGAGTTGAAGCGATATTCTTAACTACCAATCTCATCTCTGGCGATGCAGTCACCTCCTCTGGCGGACGAGGTTCGTCGTACGTGTACGTACAACCCGCCAGTAGCACGGCGAGCAAAAACGCACATGCTACTCGAAAGTATTGCTTCATGACAACTCCTAAAAGTAGTGCTGTGTGAAAATACGAAATTCCTTCGTATTTTAATCAATTTGATTATCATTCAACGAGGTAATTTGTAAGCATACTCTAACACGGAAATAATTATTAGTCAATCTATCGTGCTTATCGTTGCATGTAGGAAATGGCATTGCTACTATGGGTAAAGATTATTAAAAGGGAGGCGCATAGCACACATGAATCAGATCATTTTTCGCTTGTTACTGACGACCATTATTGTTGTCCTGCTAATTCAGACAGGTGCGATTAATGCATTATTCATGCTTATTGTTGCCGGCAGCCTTCCAGGTACGGATTACATTATTCCCGCAAACATTATGATGCTCGGCTACTGCTCGCTCATATGCGTCGTACTTTTTTACTCAACAGGCAAAGGCATCCTTCGCGCCATCCTTAATCACCACATCCAACCCAGCGAAAACACCGCCGATCATTCGCCTGCCAAGCGGCGGTTCAAGATTTTAGCCTAAGCTTCACTCTCTTGATCTGAAATATCACTAGGAACGATACTTTCTGCCCATAGTTGCAGCTCTTGTAGAATAAACTGCTTGCCCTCGTCTTGTTCAATTGCCGCCATTTTATGCAATGCTTGCATAAACCCAGGCAAGCGATCATTAATACGCTTTGCCCGCCAACCTTCCCAGGCAATTGACTCATCCTGACTGAGGCTTTGCGGGTAATTGCGCGCCTTATAGTGAAGTAGGAGTGTCGGCAATCGATCATCGGTAAATTCTGGATGAAAGTCTGCTAGCTCGCGTGGACTAGCATTGCGAACCGTTTCGATTCGCAAACGATCGCGATCCTGAACAAAGCCGTCATACAACTGCGCTTCAGGGTCGGGCGACTTTTTAAATTCAGTCTTCTGTTCGAATACGCTGCGAATATTCTCTGCGAAGTGCGGCGCACTCAGCAATGTCGCCTTGTGCTTTTCGACAGTGGCGATATCAAGCTGAATCTTACTCCATCCGCCTGCTTGCGCGAGTACGCCCACGGGCGCGACCGCAGGAACTTTATTGTACTGCAGCTCCTTAACAGGAAGCTTTACAAAGTCATCCCGCTGGCGCTCTTCCCAGCTAGCATACATTTTCTTTTTCAACTCATCTGTTGACATGCCAAGAAATGGCGCAGGATCGTAACGCAGGTCATACGCGACGACATTGCCGTTCTTGCCGGCCGTTAGTGGAAAGGCTACCGTCGCCTTATTAAATTCAGCATCATAGCGCCCACTGACGTACACGAACGGCTGCTTGCTATCAAGATTAACGACTTTCTTCACCTCGTTTTTATCACGCATTTTCAGCATATATTCATATAATTGCGGATTGGTTCGCTTTATCAGGCCCGTTACAGCAATCAGCGCTTCGACATCACTAAGCGCATCGTGCGCCTTCAGATGATCAATGTCATTTAACTTCGTAATCAGTTCGAGTTTGTTGACCGCCTTGCCGTCAACCACTGGCCACTCGATCCCCTCGGGGCGTAGCGCACGAGTCATTCTTGTCACGTCTAACAGATCCCAGCGTGACCGGCCATCCTTCCAGCACCATTCATACGGATCATAAAAGTTACGCCATAGTAAATGTCGAATAAATTCATCGTCGAACCTAACACTGTTAAAACCAGTCGTGATTGTGTCGGGAGTAAATACTTCATCCATTAACAGCTTCGCGAACTCTGCTTCCGTATAGCCGTCGGATTGTGTTTGTTGCGGAGTAATTCCCGTCACCATTAGTGCCTCTGGCGCGGGAAGTGTGTCATCGTTCAATTTCACTAATACGTTATACGGCTCGCCGATCGGCTGAAGATCCATATCGGTTCGAATACCGGCGAATTGCATGATACGG
>CAMPJF010000037.1 GCA_946886725.1 uncultured Candidatus Saccharibacteria bacterium
GGGAGAAGCAGTTTAAGTGCTATAATAAGGGGTACCACCAACTAACATTAGGAGGGTTCATGATAGAGTCAATCGATATCAGTAGTAAGCGGTATGAGGTAGACGAAACTACTAAAAAGTATGTTCTGAAGAAAATAGGACGACTTGATCGCTACCTTCCGCGTCATGCACGCAAGACGGCAACTGCTGATGTGCGGCTAAGCCAAATAAATGGCGATCACGGCAATAAGTATGAAGCCGAAGTCATCTTGAATATTCCTGACAAACGAATTACCGTAACGGATTCGACGGTCAATATGCTTGCTGCAATCGATATTATCGAAGCAAAATTAGTCACACAACTGCGAAAGTACAAAGAGGCAAATATTCCTCATATTGGTCAGCGAGGTGTGCTTAGTCGTTTCAAGCGTAGTTACGCCAGGGAAGTGCAATAATCGACAGGTCTAGGCGCAAATTAGCGAAAAGCCTCTTGAAAAAGAGGCTTTTCTTATGTCTTGCTACTTTTATCTGATGTGGAAACAGCGTATAATAGCTTTTAGTATTTGACAGAAGTTTCAGGTCAGCGAGGGGAATCTAAGAAAATGGTTAGTCGACAAAAAGCATTAACAAAGGTGTTTGGCGATCCGCAGGTGCGGATTTTAAAGGTGTTACAAAAAAAAGTTGGGGTTATCAATGACCTTTCCGACAAATATAAAAAAATGACCAAAACTGAACTGCGCAAGCAAACCGCAGTGCTGAAAGACCGTTTGTCTGATAAGAAAGTCACTCTTGATGATGTTTTGCCTGACGCCTTTGCTTTGGTTCGCGAAGCGGGCGATCGTGTCTTGGGCATGCGCCATTTCGACGTACAGTTGATTGGTGGTATGGCACTGCACGAAGGCAATGTTGCCGAGATGAAGACCGGTGAAGGTAAAACCCTCGTTGCGACCCTGCCGGTGTACTTGAACGCGCTTGAAGAAAAGGGTGTGCACGTCGTCACGGTTAACGATTACTTGGCGCAACGTGACGCCAGTTGGATGGGGCAGTTGTATGATTTCCTGGGTATGAGTACTGGCGTTATTATCAATGACGCATCATTCGTGTATGACAAAGATTTCGACAACGAAGAGCACGACGATCCGCGTATGCGTAAGCTCCGTCCGGTCACTCGAAAAGAAGCCTATGCCGCTGATATTACGTATGGTACGAACAATGAGTTCGGCTTTGATTATCTTCGCGACAACATGGTTAATGAGGTGGATTTACTTCGTCAGCGCGAACTAAACTATGCGATCGTCGACGAGGTTGACTCGATTTTAATTGACGAGGCAAGGACGCCGCTTATTATTAGTGCGCCAGCTGCTGAAAATCCTGACAGCTACTACCAGTTCGCAAAAATTGCTGCAAAGCTTGTCGAGGCTGACTATGTACTCGACGAAAAGCGCCGTAGTGTTGCACTGACTGATACGGGCGTTGAAAAAGTGCAAAAAATGCTCGGCATTAAGAATTTGTATACGCCAGATGCGGTTCGTTCCGTCTATCATATGGACCAGGCGCTGCGCGCGCAGACGCTATTTAAGCGTGACAAGGATTACGTTGTCACAAATGATGGCGAAGTAATTATCGTCGACGAACATACTGGTCGTTTGATGCAGGGGCGTCGCTATAACGAGGGTCTTCACCAGGCAATCGAAGCGAAAGAGGGCGTTGCTGTACTGCAGGAAAGTATGACTCTCGCGACCGTCTCCTTCCAGAATTATTTCCGTCTATACAATAAATTATCTGGCATGACTGGTACGGCGTTCACCGAGGCTGAAGAGTTCCAGCAGATCTATAGTCTGGACGTTATTCAAATTCCGTCGAATCGTCCGATTGCCCGTATCGATCACGAGGATCTTATTTTCAAAACTGAAAAAGGAAAACTAAAAGCAGTTGCAGACGCAATTAAAGAGTATCACGACCAGGGGCGTCCCGTGCTGGTTGGCTCTGCGTCGATTGCTAAAAATGAGCTAATTGCCGCATGGCTTGATAAGGAAAAAGTACCTTACGAGTTACTTAATGCGAAAAATAATGAACGCGAAGCGGCAATCGTTGAAAAAGCTGGTCAAAAAGGCGCGATTACACTTGCGACGAATATCGCTGGTCGCGGTACTGATATTGTTCTTGGAGAGGGTGTCAAAGAGCTTGGTGGATTAGTCGTGATTGGGTCGGAAAGGCACGAATCTCGTCGTATCGACAATCAGCTGCGTGGTCGTGGCGGCCGCCAAGGAGATCCAGGCGAGACGCAGTTCTACGTCAGTACTGAAGACGATCTGATGCGCATTTTCCAGGGCGAGCGGATCGCTAGCCTGATGGACCGTCTCGGTGTAGATGAGAATACGCCTATTCAAAACAAAGCAGTGTCGAAAACGCTTGAAGCGGCGCAAAAACGCGGTGAGGGATACAACTACGACACGCGTAAGAACGTTGTTCAATACGATAACGTCATCAATCGACACCGCCGTGTCGTGTATGTGATGCGACGCAAAATTCTCGAGGGCGACGACATCAAACCCGAAATCCAACGCTTGATGGGCGAGAAGATAAACGAGCTGACAGCATTGCCCGCAAAGAATAATCCAAAGTTTGCCGAACAATTCGAAACAGTATTTCCAGCCGAGGCAAAAACAATTGAAAAGATTGGTGCAGAAAAGAAAGACAAGCTTCGTGCGGAGCTAGCTCAAAAAGCTGTTGAAAAGCTGTATGCCGCAAAGGAAAAAGAACTTGGAACCGATGTCATTCGCAAGGTAGAGCGCGAAGTGTACATGCAGGTGCTTGATACATTATGGATGCAGCACCTTGAGAATATGCAGCATCTTCGCGAGGGTATTCACTGGCGCAGCGTTGGTCAGCGTGATCCGCTTGTCGAATACCGCAGCGAATCGCAGAATTTGTTTAATAGTTTGCAGGCGACTCTTCGCGATGAAGTGCTTCGATCAGTGATGCATGTTCACGTACATGATGTTGTTGCAAGCGAAGCAGAGGATCACGAGACTGAACTAACTCGTCTGGCTGAACACGCAGTTGAAAAGGGTGTTAACGAGATTACTAGTGGCGAAGAGGGCCGTGATGGTGACTTTAAAGTCAAGAAAACGAAAACTACTGCCGAGTTAAACAAGCAGAAAAACGTTGTTCGTAAAAAGAAAAAAGCCCAACGTCAAAACCGTAAAACAAATCGAAAATAGCGGGCGTTAGGGTTAAGTAATATATGAAACATACCGTTGAAGAAGTGCGATTAAAAAATGGTGCCAGAGGATTATTGATAGATATTCCTGGCGCGACCGTGATGAGCTTTCAATTTCAGTTCCGTGCCGGCAATCGATACGTCCGCAACAAGGACATCTATGAAACCGCCCACATCATGGAGCATATGGCTTTTGGTGCCAATGCCGCCTATAAATCTGAACATGCGTACGAATCTGATTTTACAAAGAACGGCGCATACCATAACGCCTACACGAGTGATTTATCGATGGTGTACGTGGCCGACTGCGCTGATTTCGAGTGGGATAGGATTTTTCAGTTGCAGCGGGTTGCGATTTGTCAGCCAAAGTTTAATGGCGAAGAGCTGGAAGCTGAAAAGGGAAACGTAAAGAGTGAGCTGACGGGATATTTAAATAACCATAACCGCGTGCTATGGCCAAAGATTCAACAGTTGCTTGGTGAAGATGTCTACACGTTTTGGCAGCGTCTGCAAACGATCCAGAACGTCACTCTCGCTGATATCCGTGAGCATCATAAGCGAACCCACACGGCAAGAAATATGTGTTTTGTCATCGCAGGAAAATTGAAGGGTCGCAAATCCGATATCAAGCGTCAGCTGGAGGAATGGGAATTGCCAGAAGGCGAGCGCTTTGAAGTGCCAAAAGACTTGCTAACGAGTGGTAACCCGACGTTAATTCGCCGCAAAGAGGCGTCAAACCTAACGTTTGGTCTATCAATGACGGTCCCCCGGGAATTGTCTGACGAAGAAGCGGAAGCGATGAACTGCCTTGATCAGATTTTGACCGGTACGATGCATTCCCGAATTTATGGAGCTGCTCGCAAGAAAGGACTGGCGTATGGAGTTTTTTCTGACACATCGGTTGGTTTTCACGACAGCAGCTGGGATTTTGGTGGACAGGTCAACCTGGAAACCTCTGGCGCACTCTTTGATATTATCGTCCGAGAAATTGGACACGTCCTTGACGGTAAAATTACTGAAGATGAATTAGCGGCTGCAAAATCGTACGCACTTGGTCGTTACCAGATGGGCGCGCAGACGGTTGCACAAATTAGCAATTTCTACACTGGACGTTATTTTGCTGACGGCATCGTAAAAGATTATGAGAAAGTTCCTGACTCGATTCGCAAGACGACACGCGAATGTATCGTCAATACGGCGCGTGAGTTTGTTGCCAGCAACGCCTGGGTGCTTGCCGGTGTTAGTAGCGGCGAAAAGGAAGAAATCGTTGAGTTGAACGATAAATTAGCAACCTTATTTGAAAAGAAATAAATATGAAAATTGCAATTGCTGGCTACGGGGCAGAGGGTGAATCAAACTATCGCTATTGGAACACGCCGAATAACCAGGTTGTCATCGTAGACGAGGTACGGCCTTTGCGGGATGTCCCAATGGACGCATCTGTTATTATTGGCGAAGATGCTTTTTCGAAATTAGAAGACTACGACATGGTTATTCGAACGGCTGGCCTGGCGCCTCGAAAGATAAAAACCGATGGCAAAGTATGGTCGGCTACGAACGAGTTCTTCGCAAAATGCCCGGCGCTCATTATTGGCGTCACTGGCAGTAAGGGTAAGGGGACGACGAGTAGTTTGATTGCGAGTATTCTGAAGGCTTCGGGTCGGACGGTACATTTGGTTGGCAATATTGGCGTACCCGCTCTTGATGTCCTTGCTGATATCGCAGCCGACGACATCGTTGTGTACGAATTAAGTAGTTTTCAGTTATGGGATGTGCAGAAATCACCCCATATTGCCGTCGTGCTCATGATTGAGCCAGATCATCTAGATGTCCATGTGGACATGGAGGAATATGTAGCTGCGAAGGCTAATATCCGTCGCTATCAATCCCGTGATGATATCTGCCTATATCATCCTACAAATATGTATGCTCGTCGCATTGCTACAGTGGATACAGGCGTTTACGGCGGTGTATTCACTAGTGAAGAAAAAAGCGCGATTCATCGCTACGGAGTCAGTGATGATGGCCAAGTATATGCCGAGAATGGCATGTTTATGAGTGATGGAGTGGCGATATGTTCAGTGGATGCATTGCAGCTGCCTGGCAAGCACAATATTGAGAATGCCTGTGCGGCGATTAGCGCTGCACAGGCGACTGGCCATGTGGATGTATCAGCGGTCGAGCAAGGCTTGCGTGGGTTTACTGGGCTGTCTCACCGATTGAAGTTTGTTCGTACGATCGACGGGGTAAGCTATTATGACGACAGTATTGCGACTACTCCTGGTAGTGCTATTGCCGCAATGCATGCCTTTGAGCAGCCAAAAATACTCATTCTAGGAGGATCAAGCAAGGGCGCTGATTTTCGCGAAGTGGCAGTTGTCGCTAGTCAAACGGGCGTCAAGGCCGCCGTACTAATTGGCGATGAGGCAAGTAAGATTGAAGTTGCTCTTCGTGATGTCGGCGTACGCGCTATTAACCTGGGCACTGATGTCGTGATGCCTGATGTGGTAGCATGCGCGCGCCAACTGGCAACCGCAGGTGATGTTGTTATCTTAAGTCCATCGTGTGCTAGCTTCGGTATGTTTAAAAACTATAGCGATCGCGGCGATCAGTTTGTCGCAGCAGTTAATGCTATCGAGGAGTCTTAAATGCAGCCGCTTGCAAAAAGACTCGAGCAATTACGCCTGGCGATCGGCGCTGCATATGCGCAGCTTGCGATCGACGAAAAAGCAGTATTACTTGAGAAAAATGAAGCTGAAATGGCCTCTCCTGAAATATGGAATAACCCCGCCTATGCCCAGGAGAAAAGCAAGCAAATAGCCGCACTGCAGGCGATGGTGCAGCCTTGGTACGTCCTGCGCAGTCAGGCGGATGATATGCGTGATTTAATGGCTTTTGGTGACGACAGCCTGTTGCCTGAATTTGAAATGCAGATTAGCGCATTAGAATCAGAGTTGGCAGAGCGAAAAAAAGAACTTTTATTTAACGGTCGGTATGATGATCATAATGCGATTATTCGTCTAAGCGCTGGCGCTGGTGGAACGGATGCGCAGGATTGGACGGAGATGTTGGAGCGAATGTATTTGCGCTGGTCAGAAAAGGCGGGGATGCAGGCGTCTATTGTTGAGCGCTCGAGTGCTGATGAGGCGGGTATTAAAAGTAGTGTCATCGAAATCACTGGACCATACGCTTACGGAAAGTTACGTTCTGAGAACGGCGTTCACCGTCTCGTACGACTAAGTCCGTTCAATAGTGACAACCTCCGCCAGACGAGTTTTGCGCTGGCTGACGTATTGCCGCAAATCAATACGCCCGACGAAGTTGTCGTTGATGATAAGGATTTGAAAATTGACGTGTACCGCGCTGGCGGTCATGGTGGGCAGTCGGTCAATACGACCGATAGTGCCGTGCGAATCACGCACACGCCGACCGGTATTGTCGTAGCTATCCAAAACGAGCGTTCACAGCTGCAAAACCGCGAAACGGCAATGAAGATTTTGCGCTCAAAACTCGTACAGCTGCAATTACAGCAGCATGCTGAGAATATTAGTGACCTGCAGGCGAATGAATCCGCTAGCTGGGGCAGTCAAATCCGTAATTACGTCCTCCATCCGTATACGATGGTCAAAGACACGCGGACAAAATACGAGGATCGCGACGCCAGTGGTGTGCTTGATGGCAAGATAGACGGCTTCATTACTGCATACTTAGAGGCTAATCTCGCGGAGGCGTAGTCCTGATTGCCTTTATGCTTGCCATAGGGGTAGAAACCTATTAAAGTAAGCGTCGGTCCTATTAATTAAGAGGTACTTGAAAAAGAAGGGAAGTGAGGCTGTTGTCTCGCATCAAAGAAATGACCCGCGAGGTCGTTCGCGAAGGCGAAGATCGTCGTGCGACATTTACCGCTCAGGGTACGCCGCTGCGCATTTACAAGTGGTGGCATCGTCATACGAAGCGTCAGGTGACTAAAGAGAATTTTTGTCATTATTGCCGCGTTGTTGCAATTTGGGCGCCACTGATGTTCATTCGGATGCTGCTCGCAAGGGTATTTGGCGACCGTCAGTTCTGGATTTGCATGGCACTTGCTATTGCAGCGGTCCTTGTCGGTACGGGCATCGCATTCCCTGGTGAAGTCGGGGTAGTGTTGTTTTGGATTGTCGTAGCATGCGCAGCCATAGTGGGCTTTATAGTGGGGATTGCGCTCTCTGACTACGTCAAAGATAAAAGTGAATTTGATGACATGTCAAAACGCCTGAAAATCATCACAGCAGCGGTAGCGCTAGTGACTATTCCAGCAGTAGTATGCGGCTTTACTGTCGGTATTATCTGGAACGGCCTAACGGGCAAAGCGGCGCGCCGCTTTTACCGTTGGCTGGGAGATGCTCGCCTGGTAAAGGGTCGCGTATCTCCGGCTAGCTTGCTTTTGTGGGCAGCTGCGGGGGCTGTTGTCGCGCTGAGTATTGTCGGTAACTGGTGGATTGTGCCTTTGGTCGTAGCTGTACTTGTGATGATTGTCGTCGCAGGGCGATGGGCTGCGGAAAGACTCGGCTTTTATTTGGCGCAACAGCGTCTTGATCGCCGTGTCAGTGCCGAGAACGTAGCGAGGCAGCGCAGTCTTGCTGCGCTTGAGCCGATACTGCGTATGATATTTGATCATCTTCATCCCGAACATAGCGAGGAGGAGTACTGGGACTGGCATCGTCAATACGTCGAGCGTACAGAACGACGTAAGTCAAAAGGTATATGGAGTGACATCTATAATTATGCTTCGCCGTATTACTTTCCTGATTGGGATGATTGGAATGAAGAATTGTTCACGTCTGTCGAGGATAGACTGACGGCGCTTCATCAGGAGCGTTGGCAGTCGCAACGTCAATCAGAACAGAAGCGAGAGGCACTGGTAAAGAAGGTGTCGTCGCCGTTCACTGCAACTGGTGACTTCGTCATTCTACTGGCGCAATTTATTCGAGTCAGTAAGTGGAAAATCTGTCCGGTCGTCGAACTTCCCAAAGATCTCTAATAGGACAGCCCTGACACCCGCGAAATATGCGGGCGTCAGGGCTGTTTTAATGTCTGGTCTAAATATGTGCTTATGCTATAATAACAACAGCAATGATATTACTAGATCGCGTCACCAAATCATACGGTAAAGATATGAAACCGGCGCTTAACCGTATTAGTTTACATGTCGAGCCAAAAGAGTTCGTTATTCTTGTCGGCACAAGTGGCGCAGGGAAGACAACGCTCCTTCGTCTATTGACGCGTGAAGAAAAACCAACCAGCGGCAAAATCGTCGTCGGTGGTATTGACTATGACACATTAAAGGACAAGCATATCCCACTGCTGCGTCGTAAAATCGGCGTCGTTTTCCAAGATTTTAAATTACTTCCACAGCGAACCGTCTTTGAAAATATCGCTTTTGCACTTGAAATTGCCGGTATGACTAATCGTGAAATCAAAAACACAGTCCCAAAGGTTATCGAGCTTGTTGGATTAACGGGCAAGGAAAAGAACTTTCCACATCAGTTGTCTGGTGGCGAGCGTCAGCGCGTGGCGATTGCTCGTGCAGTCGTGCGCCAGCCAAAGATTCTGATCGCTGACGAGCCGACAGGTAACCTTGATCCAAAGCATAGTTGGGATATTGTCCGCCTACTAGAGAAGATTAACAAATATGGGACAACAG
>CAMPJF010000038.1 GCA_946886725.1 uncultured Candidatus Saccharibacteria bacterium
GCTTTGAATGTAGCATTTAAAACAGGGGTGAATAAATTTTACAATATTTTTACATATTTATCAATGAATCGCTATCGGATTAGCTCGGAGATAGGGTCTCATTGCTCGCATCTATCAGGTCAATCTCGCTGCGTACGCATCTTTTATGTAGTGTAACTATTGGCTAAAAGAGCCCTCTTAAAGTGATTGCTTTCACTGTTATTTTACGAGTAATCGGCTATACTGATGCTACATAACGAACGGAGGGTATATGATTACATTGCAAAGAAGTGGTCGCTATAAACTCATTGAAACAAAAGCTAACAATAAAGTCTTGTATTTGGATAACGATGTGTACGCTTGGGTTGAGCCAGTAAAGATCGGCGAGATACTCGTTTACTCGCACCAGGTGCACAAGACAGATTGCATACTCAGTATGGGTGAATATAAATTATATTCCGTCAAAGCAGAGCCGGATTTATCCGATCACCTTCATCTTGAACTTGATGTTGGCGAGGGTCGCTGGCAAGGCTATCTTTTACTCACGGGCCTGCCCGACGATCATCATAAACGAGCCAGAATCATCCCGACGCGCGAAACGATTACCGACGATCCGCAATACGACCAATCAATACAAACACACGAAGGAAAATAATATCATTATGACTCCCCTAGCGCAGAGAATCTACGAGAAGACAAATGTATTAATTAGACAAAAGGACGACCTCCATTCGCAAATAAATAGAATTAAGCAATCGATTGACCAGGATAAAAAGTCGATTCGTACGACCGAGCTCAAGATCGTAGCTGACGGGGCTATGGCGCATGCTGATGGTGTTCCGGATTTGCGACTTGCCGGTGAGATTCGCGACCTAGGAAAGCATAGAAAAGTCTTGCATGACGACGAGCGGCTGTTGAAAGATTTGACTGTTAAGTACAATGACTTGATTAAAGCAATAGACGACCATCATTTTTGGATGTACCGAGCCGACACGAATGATCTTGCGAAGCAGCAAGAGGCGGAGCGAAAGATTTTTGGATAATTTCTTGCGAATGCTTCCTGTTAGTTGACACTACTAGAGACCTGGCGCCATGTTATCGAACCAATTGCCAGATTGCAGTTCGGTGTCCAGTTGTTGTCGGCGCCGGATGTATACGTACTGACGCCTTTTTCGGATGACCAGTAGTGTACTGTCGTGCCAGCACCGGCGCTGTAGGCTGGCACACCTGGCGCATTCATACTGATGACCGCATAGGCGGTGGCGTTAGCACAAAACAGATATGTGTGGGTCGCTGGACTGCGAGTACCGTCCCATAGGCTTGCCTTTTGGAGAATCTCTTTAACGCCCGCATCAGAGGCTGGATATGCGCCATTGTCAGCATTATACATACCCGCCATCTTTCCTAGGTTTGCGAGGTTACTTTGAAGGCTGGCGATACTCGATCGCTGTTTAACGCCGTTGTATGCAACGATCGTAATTGCCGCTAAAATACCGATGACCACAATCACAATAAGTAATTCGACGATAGTAAAACCAGATCGTTGTTTCGCTTCCGCATCCATATGTTATTTAATCCAGCTAGCCCAGCTCGGTGGAACGGATGCACTATTAAATCCTGATGCGGCGCCAGTGTTTGATGCGCTGTAGACCGTCAGCTGATCGCATGTCGACGCTCCCCATACTGCTACACTGGCGTCTTTGATGGTACCGTCTACGACGAATGTTTCCTTGCCGGATTTTGATACAGCCCCGATGGCGTAGTGCAAGTTGTCGGACGTTCGGCAGTAATACAAATTGTTTCTAGATGGTTCGTATGAATCTTTTGCTACGGATAGCTTATTGGTATTTGCCAGTTCAGTTGTCGTTGGGTAAGTCGTTGTCGACGATGTGGCTTTAATCGTCTCGAGTTGCTTGGCAATATTCACTAAATCACTCCTGATCGCTGTGTCATTCGCCCTGTCCTGTATGCCATTAAACGCAACGATGGAGATGGCTGCCAGAATACCGATAACGACGATGACGATAAGCAGTTCTACTATTGTAAAGCCAGGTTGTTGTTTTTGTCTTGCCCACATATTGCTTGTAGTATAGCATTATTTCGCGTCAGGGACGAGCATCGCGATGGGGCTTGATGAGTCGTCTCTCGTGAGCTGGTACTCGCCCGTGATCCGCGTAAGTTCCTTGCTCTGATCGTAAGGATCGGGATAATCAGTCGTCACTAGTGTTAGATGATTTCTTGTCGTGGACGTGAAAATATCTAATGCAGTATCGGGAGCTATAGAGATGGGCGAAACAACTCTTTAATAAGCGCCATATCCTTTAGGGGCGAGAATGTCTGCAGTATAGCCTGTGGGATGGTGATGTCGCTGTTCGTATTAAGTCTATTTATCAAGAAGCGGACAGTTTATGACATGTCCGGGTCGTGATGCTTAGTAGAGACCAGTGATGTGTTCGTGAAGGCCATTGCCGTTCATTGTGTCGAAGGGATTATTGACGATGCCTTGGCCGTGTTCACTTTGAGGAGCCGTCAGAATACAATATTCTAGTCGAACGGACTATGCGTTGCTCGAACATGTCCGTGGCCGTTCCCACCAGGGACGAAGGCGCCACCGTATATACTCAGCCGAGACTAGTGATCAGTGAATCCCCAGAGTGTTCTCCACTGGAAAAGTTGTGTACTCAGCTCATCACTTAATCGCATCTGCTCAGCAGCCGCAGCTTTTAGTGCGGGTTCGGTCGCCTTCTCTGCTGCTACGCGAGACATTGCCGTTTCATTCAACCTAAACACTTGTAGATAATTTAAGTAACGCCAGTCAAACTCCCTCCCCTCAGGCACAAGCAGTAGTTCATCTGCCATTTGATCGGGAGTCATGCCGTGTCCAGTTTTTTTGGCAGGAGTAGGTTGTCGCTCGGCGTTTGCTATCGCGGAATTATTTGCGTCCTTTTTGATCCGATCTATTTGTCGAGCAAAATTATTTGACTGCTCTTTATAAACAACGTAGCCGCTTGTCACTCCACCAACTACGAAGGCGCCAATTACGAGCAAAGAGATTTGCAGCTTACTCACTACAACCCCCACTCTGTCTGCCATTGTTTCATCTGTGTAATCTCCGCTTCTTGGGCTGTAATAACTGCGCTTGCAAGGCTCTTAAGCTCTTGATGCGAGGCATTAGCGTCGGCATATTTTGACATATCGACCGCTTGTTGATGATGTTCGATCATTAGTTCAAGGAACTTCTTGTCAAACTCGACACCTTCTAATCCCGTCAACTCTTCGCCCATCATCATCATGTCACCAGACATTTCATTCCCCATGCCAGCATGACTGCCATGACCTCCCATCGTGCGTTCGTAGCCCCATTCTTGCTGCCAGGTCTGCATCTTCATGAGTTCCTGTGATTGTGTCTGCATGATCGTTTGCGCAAGCTGAATCAACTCAGACCGCTTGGTACCCGCACTAACCATTTCTGACATATTTAACGCCCCTTCATGATGGGCTAGCATGTCGGCTATGTATGCTTCGTCGTATGCCTCTCCCGTTAATTTAGCAAACTTGCTATCGTCATCTGCTATGGCGGCGGCACCCGAGGTGGCCTCACTCTGCGTATTTGTTTGTTGTCGATTCTTTTCCGCTGTTTGCCTGTCGGTGATAAAATACCAAGCGCCAATACCAGCAATTAGTAAAGTTGCAACGGCAATAAGTATAATTTTAAGATTATGTTTCATAAGGTCCTTTCAATGTATTAGTTCAGTACTATAAGAAAGAAAGAACTACAGACCGGATGAATAATGACCGCTTAGTAAGGTGATATCAGGTGGTAGCCAACTGCTCTGACGCCATAGCGTGCCGTCTTGTAGCAATCCGACGCCCATCATTTCGACGGCAACGGCATTGAAGTATAGGGGCTTTGATATGGGCATATCATCTTGATCCTTCAACTCGGAGGGGTGATTTTTCCGTTTATCGACAGTAGCTTGACATACTAACTGACAGCTTGAATCCGACACATGGTGTGAGTGTGATGGCGAGTGAGACGATAAGCTACGCGCAACCGGAGAATAGATGTGAACCATGACCAGCATCGCAACTGATAAAAAGATACCGATACGGATAAAATATCGTTTAATCATTATTCTTATTATACTATCTTTAATCAATGAAGCAATCATGGCTTCATCTGTATAATGAGTTGATTAGTTTAGAATCCTATCTTAGAAAAAACGCCACACTAGGTGACGTTCTTTCTATGGTGATCCCATGGAGAATCGAACTCCAATTGCCAGGATGAGAACCTGGTGTCCTAACCGTTAGACGATGGGACCAAATTCTGAGCGAAATGAAGTGAAAATGTGTTTACATATTTTCAACCATTTCCGAAGAATTTGTGTCACATATCGCAGATATGAGACCAATGGTTGTATGTATCTGAATCGATTCAAATCCTCAACCACAATACCAAAAACCCCTTTTATTGTCCAGTGGCTGACTGGTAACTACGGATCAAGTTTCTCGATGACAGAAAGCAGTTTCTTTGGCGTAATGTCCGCTTTAATAAGATACGCATCGACATTCGATTGCATGGCTATGCGCGATTCTTCGTCCTGGTCGAAGTTAGTCATGACGATGATGTGCGTGTCAGGTATCAGGTCTTTGCCGTTGCCGCGAAGTGTCTGTAGGATCTCACTTCCGCGTCGCTCTGGGAGCATGACATCAAGTAATATGAGGTCATACGTTTTATTTCTTGCGGCGACTAAGCCGTCGTTGCCGTCAACCATCCAGTCGACGTCATACCCCGCCTTGGTAAGGCTACGGACATACATTTCACCGATAAAGCGGTCGTCTTCGATACACAAAATTGTTTTGATTGCCATAATTATCCCCTATACATCGCGTGGTTTTTGATCCAGCTGCCATCAGCGCGATTAATCAGCCCTTCGTTGCTATTATCGCTTGCGAGAAGCGTATCTGCAACAGTGCTGTAAATCGGTAGGCTGAACGAGAAGGTTGATCCTTCACCTTCGGCACTACGCACGCTTATTTTACCCCCATGCGATTCAACAATTGCCTTGCTGATATATAGGCCAATGCCCGTTCCGGAGACGGTCTCGCGCGAGCGGTGCGAGCGATAGAACTTATGGAACAGGTTGCTAACAACATTGCCAGGCATGCCGATTCCATGATCTTCGACTGACGTGATGACAAAACCGTCTTCGACATGCGCGGTGACATTAACGACACCGCCTTCGTTGCTGTATTTTAAGGCGTTGTCAATCAAGTTTGACAGTACCTCGCTGGCACTGTTGGCATCAGCGGCAATGGTTGGCAAATCGTCGGGTATGTGTACGGATAGGATGCGACCCTGGGATGAGGCGCGCAGATCCATGTCATCTTTGATCGAGTCGTAGATGTTTGTAAGTGTATCTTCAACCAAATGAACCTTTAGGTGGCGGCGGTCATATCTCGACGCATTGAGGATGTTATTAATGTAGCCGCTTAAACGGTTCGCCGATACGACAAGACGTTTCAGTAGTTCGGCTTGATCCTCGTCTAGTTTTTCACCTATTTCATCGCCGAATACATCAAGGTATCCACGGATGACGGTAATAGGCCCCCGAAGCTCGTGTGCAGCGAACGCGATAAAGTCTAGGTCGTCGTCATCCGGTTGGTAATCCGTGCTTCGATCGAATAAACTGATGACTACCTCGGCGGTACTGCCCTTTTGATACGACGCGGTGATGTCGTAAATGCGCCGGTCTTCTTCGCCGGTTATCTTATTGGGGATGCGCTTCCAGGTGCGTTCGCTATGGACGGCATGCTGCTCACATTCTTTTAGCCAGGCATTTAAATCTCGGTCGTCATCGAACAGTAAGTCGATGACTGTTTTGCCGTCTGGATCGGTGTGGACGGGGGCTTTTGGATTTGCGTAGGTGACCTGCCCTAGTCCGTCCATAATAATAAAGCCAATCGCCGTGTTTTCAAGCGCAGTCGTAATTGTCTGTAGCGGTGCCTGTTGGTCGGTCTCTATTTTTCTCTCGGTGTTATCGCCGACCGCTAGTTTGTATACCAATTGTAATAGCGGCTTAAATCCATCGCGTTCAAAATGACGGGCATTTGGATTGGGCGGTGTGACGACGGTTGGCTCGCCGGATACATGCGTTAGCGCGCTCGTCAGGTCTTTGAACGGCAGCATTAGTTGGTTGAATAAGATAACATTGACGCCAATGGTTGTCGCAAGAACAGCGACCATGATAATCCAAAATGCGACGCTTGTGGTCAGGACGCCACCTGCAATCAGCGCGCAGCCAATCACGATTGTTACGGCAACTTGCATTAAAATCGTCAGTAAGATGGCGCGTTTTTTAAATCGCGGCCAGTAGTCGCGGACCATGACAGGCGCTTGATTATGAGAGGGCTCTACTGCCACGTTACCGCTCCACTGCCGTTAGGTATGGCAGCGATCCATGCCTGCCCGCGCACCAGCGGAACGTCCTTGCCGCTTGCGTCAAGGAAGCGTAATTGGCTGGCGCGGTCAGCCTTGCTCCAGGTGACGGTTTGGGCGGTACCGTTTTGGAAGATGATAGCCTCGCCCGTGCCGGTAGTTGTAATGCTTTCACGGTAGCCGTCTTCAAGGACTTTTACCATGTCTACTTTTAGCGCAACGACAACGGATGGGGCGATCTGACCGTCCTCTTGGTCGGTGTGCGGCGCACCTGCCTGCGAGCGAAGGTAGGTGTTGGTGGCCTTGTCGTAGGCGTAGCTGCTGTTGTATGTTGGTCCGCTAATAGTTACCGCAATGCTGGATGCATCTGGTGTTTCGACAGGCTTGCCGTCGATACGACTAAATCCATCGAAAGTGGATTCGGTATAGCCCTTTGCTAGATTAAGCGCATCAAGCCTCTCAAAGCTGGTGTATACATTGTGCGGTGCAAAGCGATCGGTTGAGCGCCAGTAGGTCGTCGCATTAAAGAATTGGTCGATGTCGCGATAATTGCCGTTGCGCACTTCGGCGAGTGCATTGGCGCTGCCGCCGACGTGTGCGACGCTGGCGTTGTACGGGGCTAGCCAATCAACATAATACATGCGCAGGCTACGGACGGGGCCGATCAGCGAGGGTTTATCTTGCTGGTGAATAGTGAGAAAACGAGTGATTCCTCCTTCGGCGATTGCTTCATAGACAACGCCCGACTGCTTAAGACCGGATTGCGGGCGTGCATCAGGGCTGTTCTCTAGCATGATCGCCGTTGTAGCCATCTTGGTGGCGGCTTCGTTTTTAACTTCAAGGCCAGTAAGCGGTGAATAGTATTTCTTCACTTCTACGGGCTTTGGTGTGGTTTTGACTGGTGTCTTTGCGACTGGCTTTGGTTTGTTACTTAACGAGGCGAAAACAATCGCGGCCGAAATCAATACGATAACCACGCTTGCGATGGCGATGGCTTTTTTGGGATGAGCCTTGGCCCATGTAGATATTTTTGTGAACAGTGAGGGTTTTTTCATATCTGGATACATGCTTGTGGTTATTATAGCAGAAATTGGTGCGGGTCGGGGTGGAAGTATGTATCGAAAAAAATGCGAATCTAGCGGCTTTTGTGGCCGCGCCAAATCATTGCATCATAGGCTATTTGGACCTCATCTGGAATAATCTGTTCGGCTTGGAATCCCTTTTTCGCGTAGGAGCGCAGGCGCTGAAAATTGCCCAGAATATCTCGGATTGTTTCGCCGCGGCCATGACGCAGTGAATATTCGGCAAGCGAGGTTGATTCGTGGCGGCTGATAAATTCTGGCTGATCCCCTGTCCACTGAGCTTGGGCGGTTGCAAGGAGTGTTCGTGACATGTAGGGCGCGTCGGCTAAAATAACCGTTCTCGGGACTATTCCCTTCTCGGCAAGGAGTGTCTGGGCATTTTTAATTACCTGCGTCGTGTTGGTTGCCGTCGCATCTTTTATGATTGCCGGTTCTGGGACTTCATACGAACGGGCTATTTTTGCCATGCTATCGGCTTTCGTCATGTCGCTGCCGGGCTGTTCCCCACCCGAAAATAGAATAATCGGCGCAAAGCTCATGCCGTACAATTCGGTTGCGAGATGAGCTACATCAACATCTTTTGTTCCATCGGCAATGATTATATCGGCATGTTTTAACGCCGATTCAATGCCGAGGTAGCTCCATATAATCGCCAGCAGCTGGTCGTCGGATCGCCTGTCCATCTAGGCGGCAGTCGCAGTATTGATCGCACGCTGTAGGCGGTCGATGGTTGTCTGCTTCCCAAGAGTGGCTAGCGTATCATTGAGAGCTGGGCTGAACGGTGCCCAGCTGACGGCGAGGCGGATCATGCTAAATACGACGCCGGGTTTTTGGCCAGTTGTTTCGAGAAGTTGGTTAAGCGAGGACTGGATATCATCAGGAGAAAAAGTGCTACCCTCAAGAGCGGCTATAGCTTGCTGCAATAGTGCTGCTAGTTCTTCGCGAGTAAACTTTTTAAGCTGCTTATTATCATCCGCCATCATCCAATCGGGTGTTGGTTCTTCGAAAAAGTAATTGCTCAGTAGCGACAAATCAGCAAGTGTCTTCAATCGGTCCTGAACAAGTGTGAGAATTTTTTTCTTGTGATCGACGGTCGCTGCTGCGGCGCTAGCCGGCCAAAAATCGGTAACACGATCGTAAAGATCATCAAGGCTAAGCATGCGGATGTGCTGTCCGTTCATCCATAGCAGCCGCTGTTCGTCGAACCGTGCGCCACTGCGTTGGACGCGGCTCAAACTGAATTTTTCTATCAGTTCCTCGAGTGTGAATATCTCTTGCTCGGTTCCGTCATTCCAGCCCATGCTAGCGATGAAGTTGTCTAATGCTTATGGCGTGTATCCATCCTTTAGGTAATCCAAGAC
>CAMPJF010000039.1 GCA_946886725.1 uncultured Candidatus Saccharibacteria bacterium
CAAACATAAGCTGACGGCATCGAAGGTAATCGCACGGTCGTCCTGCATCGTTCAGTGTTCGCCGTGCTATTCGACAAGCGAAGCGATAAGCTGAGCAGACGTTGGATGTGGTGCTTGGTCGGTGTTCATGATCGCGCGCACGTATGCATGTTCTTCGTTGTCGATATGGTACCATGAGCGGATCGGGGTCAAAGTGACTATGTCGTGAATAAGCTGTTCATCGTCTGGGATATTAATGATTTCGGGAGTGGTTCGTCAAGTTTGAACCAGAGGGTTCCCTTCCCCTTGATGTAGGGCTGCAGCTTTGATCGTAGCGCGGCATCGTTCGGTATGGGATATATCGCGACGTGATCAGTCCAGCCAGAAATGAAAACCCGCGCTCGTTTGTTGTCTATTTTGTAGCCGATGATTCCGTAGCTAACGACTTCCTTTGCGTTCGGCGCAAGATCTGTCGCGATGCTTCGAAGCATGTCAAAATGTGCCCGTGTGGCTGCTGGGATATTTGCAATGTAGCCTTCAACGGCGGGATCTTGATTCATATACTGAACATACCACTTATCTTAAAATCATGAAAGATTTTTATGAGGCAAGGTGTTAGGCGTTTTGCATTTCGGGGTCGGATTGCGTCATGAGCTCGTACGCCTTTTCGTGTGTCTCCATAAAATCATTGGACGCATCAAAATACGGTAATCCCAATTCCAAACAGGTCTTTGCGAGAGCCTCGCTACGCCGTGCGTATTTGCTAAGAATATCTTTGAGATCATCGTCGGATGTATGGAGTGTCCAGTCATTCGGCGTGGTTTTTGAGCGAATACGATCGTATGCTTGCTCGGCGTCATCTAGGCCGATAAAGCAGCCGCGAATCTGATCGCGGAATGGTGACTCTACAATCATATGAGGGTCAATGCATTCGCCGTTAATGACTATGCTCGATCCGCCATTAATAATAGATTCAATCAAACAATCGAGTCGAGGACGCAGCTTTTTTGTTACGACAGCAATGTCCAGATTAGAGTCGCTTCGTATTTTTGACGTCGGCGTTGCGCGAAACAGCATGCGAATATGGTCTGTTTCCATTGAACTGATGCGCAGATCGCGGGCAAGCCGATCGGCGACGGTTGACTTGCCTGTTCGCGGCAGTCCGCCGACTATGTATACTGATGGTTCATGTTCAGTCATTGCGGAAAATGGATATTGCTTGCATATGTGCGTATATTATTTGCTTCTTTTGTTGTTTTTGCAATAGGAAGTTTATGGAGTTATTGCGCGGGCTTTCATAGGACTGCATGGTGAGTAAAAGGACATAAAAATAAGACACCTGGAGGTGGTGTCTTATTTTCGCGTATCCGTCTAATCCAGGTGCGTGATTAAGCGGTGACGGGTTCGCCGGCAGGAACGACGATCTCGTCGATAGCTGCTGCGATTTGTTCAGTAACGCTTGCTTCGTCAAGTAAGCTGCCGTCTGGGTTCAGGTCTTTCATGAATCCCAGCTGGGCCATGTTTAAGGCAACCTCGGCCTTGACGTTTGTTAATACTTCGCGCAGAGCGGCGATAGCGAGTGAGCCACCGGACCAACCGTAAGCAACCGCTGAAACTGGCTTGTCGTTCCATTCAAAGAACAGCCAATCTAGCGCGTTCTTTTGGATTGCGGATAGGTTGTGGTTATATTCAGGAGTGATGAAAAGGACACTGTCAGCTTCAGAGACAAGCTTGCTCCAGGTTGCGACATTTTCGTCGGTCTGTACGCGATCTGGTGACATCGCAGGTTGCTCGTTGTTATAAAATGGTAGATTTAGTGAAGCAAGATCGACGACAGTTGCCGTGACGCCCTCTCGTGAATCGATGTCCGCTGAAACGTATTCGACGATTTTATCTGCGACGCGGCCGATACGAGCGCTGCCGATGACTACTAGAACATTTGACATAAGTAATAATTCCCCTATTTGATTTAATTTTATCCAAAACAATAACAAAGCAGCTTTTATAGATCTCTCATTGTTACTTTATCTAATATAGCACAGTTTACTATATTTTGTATAGTAATTTGATAATAAAAAAATATCCTTTTTGGATATAAATACATGAAGTGTCCGCCATCCCCTCGCTACCATAGTGGTATGAGGGGATGGGAGCCACGTCAATCTATCAGTGCGCGTGCGTGTTGCTAAGCTTTTCCGCTAATGCAATGAAGTAATCACCTAGATCGGGCAATTTGGCCGCGAGATAATCCTCCGCTCCGGGAAATCCAATGACTTGATCGATGCTACTGGCGGTCATCATGATGCCAATGTGGTCAAGCCGCTGGATGCCAAGCAAGTGATTGAGTGCGGCGTCGACGTCGGTGAAATCCTGCGTTCCTTGCTCGGTACTCGTATACGGCGAATATTTTTCACCGTCACTTGACCCACTTGATTCGATCTTTACGACCACGAACTCACCCTTACTGGGTGGGTTGTGCGACTTACCCCATGCGGGCAAGACGAGCTGTAGCGTTGTCCTTGGTCCGTCGTAGGCATAGCCGGTCTCTAGGACAACTGCTTTGAGCCCGAGCTCTCCGTAGGGGCCAAAAAGGTAATTCCCCTTCGGTTGTGAGCATCCGCACCCGCGTGCCTGAGTGTTAAACATAACGAATTTGCGCCGTGGGCCGAATCGGTTGTCGATTGGCTGGTGGCCTGATGCTTCGATGTTTGTGATGTCGGTTAGCAGATCAGGCTTGGCTTTGGCTAGCGCGAGTATTCCTCGCGTCACGGATTCAACGGTAGCCGAGAATACATCGTAATGCAGGCTTCGTATCCACTCTGTCAGCTGTCGTTCAGCGGCATCGTAACCGCTTTCGGCGATGATTCGCGAGTAAAAGGTTTCGGTATTGCTGCGACGAATGCGGCTTTCGATGTAGCTTTCAAGACGGGAAGTAAACGCGCCGTCCTCGACAAGATTTGCGAGTGTATCGACGGCGGTTGTTGATACGGTCATGGGAAACTCCATTTCGCGGTGTTTGATAGGATTTGAACGTGCTCCAACGTGCATATGCACGAAGCTAATATTATTTTAGAATATAAGTAGATAAAAGTCAATAATACGAGCGTGGTATGCAGCTTGCATTTGCTGTGTTTAGCGAATATGTGAAAGAATTTCGTCGACGACTTCGGGTAACGATTTGTTAGCGTTTACATGAATGGCGTCTGCCGACGCATATTTTATGTCCAAACCATGCTTTCGCTTAAGAATCTCTTGCTGTTCGAAGTCGTTTTTTCCGTAGTCGTTATCGATTCGTGAGTTCAAGCGATTGATTAAAGCTGCATCGTCGACGTTTAGATAGATGATTTTATCAAAGACATGAAGGATTTGGTCGTCACTTGCCGCGACGCCGCAAACGATGATATCCTTTGTGGCTGCCTCAGTTTTTAGCGTGTCGAATGCGACAGGATCAACTCGCCATTCGTGCGCCTCGAACCATTCTGGCGATCGTTGATCAGCGGGAGGAATAATAACCTGCTTGTTGGTGCTTTTGTTGTAGGGGCCACCCAGACCTGAATTATCGATATCTCGTGTATCGCATCCCCTTGCGCTCAACTCTTTCTGGAGCGTTGTTTTTCCGGCGCCTGGCGCTCCCGTGACGTAAATTAATGACATGCTTTAATAGTAGCAGAAACGGTATAAATCTCGTCGAAATCTATAGTGTCTCGTTCAATTCCTTTAAGTACGATTGTACTCTACTTTTCAATAGCTCGTAGCGGTGACGCGTATCGTTGTCGCTAAGTCTTTTTTCGCGGATCGATGCGAAGCCATCTAAAGTCACGTCTTTTAATTTCATAGTGACGGCGCTTGTGTACTGACTTTTTGTCGTGTCGACGATCGAGCCATCAGGAAGCAGGTTGACGAAGTGAGTCTCTTGGATAGTAGGACCTTCAACGGAATATCCTACTAACTCGCCGCCAATATAATCCTGAACGATCAAGCTGGATACGACGCATTGTCCTCTGGCTGGATTGCTTGAAGTCCAATCGTTTTTGTTAAATGCTGTGTCCGCTCCCCATGAAGCCGTAAGCGCTTTTGTGAGATTGTATAATGTCGTCATATGGCTTTATTGTAGCAAACTAAAGGTCGGGATAATTGTCGCCTTTAAAGCATAATGATTAAGACCAGGCCGCCTATGAAGCAGTTGATAATAAGTGGGATGCGCATATAGAAAAGGTGTGGACGTTTGATAAGCGCCACGATGCCCATGACGATATTAGCCAACGACAACATTGCCGCCCAGATAAATAACTGAAGTCCTGCTGCCAATGTGCCAGTACCCTGCGTGTTGGATGAATTCAGTGCAAGGCCCGCAAGCGTACACATTTCAATGATAAACAACCCGTAAACAGCCATAGCCAGCTGGATGGTCGTTTCTTCAGCAGTTTGCCTGAAAGCTCGCTTATTCCCCTTGCGGAATATCGCTTGTACGTCGGAACGGTTTGCTTTATCTAGACGCATTTGTGCTTTTTGATCAGCTTCATCTAGTCTTGTGAGCCAGGATTTTCTTTTTGTCATGTACTCATCATAACAAAAAAGACCCTCGAGGGAGTCTTTTAAGTATAATCAATTTGGCCGGGGTTAGTGGATGTATTCCAGAACAAAATGCAGGATAGCGATTATCGCGCCAACAAGCCTACTGCACTCTGAGATGTGTAAGCTCAGATATTGTACGCGTCTGATATGTTGATAGTGTCTTTGAGTGCCGTCGAGGCGATTTCCCGTCCAGTCTCTGCTATTCCTTCTTCGATTAATCTAACCATCTCTTCCGAATTAAGGTATGGGCCTTCACTCATCGGAGGCAAAGAGTCTGCTGCCAATAATTCTTGTTGACCTGGAAAATACCAACCTGTAGCGTTGGGGTCTAATCGTGGATCGTAAGCGTTTGCTTCTTTCCATTTCTGAGCAAGTGTCTCTATGCTTCGTTTTATCATATGAGAATTATACCATTCTACATTCATGGCAATAAATATAATCAATTTAGCTGGGGTGGAGGGATTCGGTCATGTTCCGCGACCCCGAAGTTTCGCGATTGATGGAGGGATATCGCAGCAAGCTGCTCCTCCGCTTGCTTATTCTGACAAATATAAATATTTTCAGAATTTCACGGCGCTACACCGTCCCCCCGAATACGTTTTGTTGCACAAAACATTCGGGCCGTTCAGATCCCTATCGCAACAAAGAAAATACTCTTAGATTAAAAAACCTAAGAGTATTTTCATGGCTGGGGTGGAGGGATTCGAACCCCCGAATGCCAGTACCAAAAACTGGTGCCTTACCACTTGGCGACACCCCATTGTGATGTGTCATGCGCGTGCTGTTATTGAAATGTGTCGCATATCTAGTAGATATGGATTACTTTGGTTATATTCCAAAACATCGATAATTATAGCATATATAGGGGTCAGTTTGCTAGTAGCTTTTGCAGGTCGGCGAGTGTCGTTACCTGCACTGTCGTGGGATCGATTGCTTTAACTGCATCAAGAATATGATCTTTGCGTTCAGGCGTCGCCCTAGCGAATATATGTACGCTAGCGACAGTTGTCTTTATGTCGGCGGCGTTCATTACGTCTAGACGGCGAGAGTCAAAAACGTCGCCTGGTGTCGCAGTTAAGCCTAATTGCTTAACAACGGCGAGTGTCGCTGCGGGGTGTTGACCAGTGGCAAGGTAGATCCTTTTGCTTGTATGGGAGAGAAATCGCCTGATATCGGTTGATGCCGTCATTTGTACGCTGGCAAATCCAATGAAGGACAATTTCTCATTGTTTTTTAAGTCGCGGAGATCTTTGATCGGATGGCGTAGTAGTCCGGTAGCGATCGCTACGACCATGTCGCCAGTTGCAGACATGGCATGAAGTTGAGTTGTGATTGATTCGCGCTCGTTTTCTGACATGTCGCAATGCTCTAGGATGCGTTCGGGCATACCCTTGATTGCAGGTAGATAAAATTCCCCGTGATGCCAAACATTTCCGCTGACGCCAACGTGCGGATCAAATGTAAGTTTGTGAAACGGGGCGTATTGCGGCATGGTAAGCGCATGCGTGGCGGCGTACTCTAAGAACGCGGCATCAACAGGATTAGACGGGTCGTTGATTGCTTTTGATAGGATATCCCCTATTGCGCTTATTGTATGTCGTTGCTGCCAAACGGATTGGACGGTCATTGTGCTTGTCGTGACACAAGTTAGCCCATTGATAAAAATGGATGAGGGCTGCTGAGAGGTTTTACGTTTAAATGTAAACATTAGCGTTATTATAGCAAATATAATTCAATAACGCTCGTCGCTGTGACTGTAATACAAAACTATGCCGCGACATGAATGTGGCGGCATAGTCATTGGTATGATGAAAATTTAATGAATGGCGACGAGCTGAAGCTGCTTCCTGCCCATTCCGGCAGTCCATTCGACAACGTCTCGAATTTGTTTGCCGACAAGGTTTTGCCCTAGTGGGCTTTTGATCGAGATTCGACCATCGCTTGGGTTTGCTTCTAGGCTGTCGACGAGTGTGTATTTGATGATACGTCCGTTGGTGTCGATTAATTCAACGATTGATCCGAGGGCGACCTTTAGCGCATCGCGTTTGCGAGGTAATGGCTTGGCAATTAACAGTGATTCCTTTTTGCGCGCTAGTTCTTTATCGATGATCTCTAGGCTGGCGAGCTTTTCTACTCGCGCCAAGCGTTCGTCGTGACTTTCAGTCTTGTCTAAATCACGCAAGCTATGTAGTGTCGCTTGGCGGTCTGCTTCCAGGCTATCAACCTGCTTTTTCAGCTCTTTCATGCCACGTTTACTAAGAAAAATCATTCGAGTCGTTTCCATAATTATGTCCTCCATTTGTCTTTTTTATATAACGAACATCTTGGGATTGTCTTTGGTCCTTTGAATAGCCGTTCGTTATTGGTCTCAGTATGCCACGCGATACTGAAGGCTTACTTAGAATTGTGACCGTGTTGCAAATATTACATAAGCTTTTTCGGAAGGGTCATATGAGGTAGCTTTGGCTGTAGGCTATTAAAGTTAGGTAGCAAAACTTGAAATGTCGTATTTTGGTTGATTGCGCTGCTGACGGTTAATTCACCGCCATGGAGCTGGACGATCTTTTTAGCAAGGGATAGCCCCAGACCGTAGCCTTTTTTTGCGCTCCCCGTCCGAGATGCATCGGCGCGGTAAAAGCGGTTAAAGATATGAGGCAAGGATTCGGCGGGTATACCCTCTCCGGCATTGACGACTTTAAAGCCTGACATCTGTCGTTGCTTGATGAGGGTGATATCAACGGTTGTATCCGCAGGGCTATACTTTAATGCGTTATCAAGTAAGATTGTCAGTAGTTCTTCGACGTTCGATTCGTTGGCGAGAACGTGGACTTTGCGACGGTCATGAATGGTGATTCGTGGCTGTACTTTGTTAAATCGCTCGACAATCGTATGTGTCAGCTCGCTGAGCTCAAGCTTTTCGCGGACAATGTTTTGATGATCGAGCCGTGAAAGTTGCAAAAGCGTATGCGATAATTTCGTTAATCGATTCACTTCTTCTAGGTTGCTTTCAAGGAGCTCGCGCATTTCAGACTTTTTTAGATTTGGGTCACGCATCGCCACCTCTAGCTCGACTTTCATACTGGCGAGCGGCGTGCGCAGCTCGTGACTGGCATCGCTAGTAAACCGTGACTGCGCTTCGTGCGCCTCTTCTATCGGGCGCAGCGTACGTCGAGCTAAATGATAGCTGCCAAATCCGCCCGCAAACCAAATGATAAGGTTGGTGATGACAAGCGCGCCGATTAAACTATTCTCGGCTTCGTGGATTTGCGCCTCACGGATTACTTTAAAAAAGGCAGAGTCCATTGGAAATGTCTGCGGAGAAGTTTGCTGCAGGTTTGTGAGCCGTGCATCCACCTCTGAAAGTGCAATAGAATAAATAACCACACTAAACAATACGCTTATAGAAACAAGAATTATGACATACCATGTCGTAAGCTTTAATGTGGCTGATTTAAACATATAATTCTATTTTACTCGTCTGCCTGCAATTTGTACCCAAAGCCGCGGATTGTATGAATTAACGGTTTGTCGAATGGTTGGTCGATCTTGTTGCGAATGTACTTTACGTAGACTTTGACGGTATTTGGCAGGACATCGGCGTCGTAATCCCAGACATGCGAGATAATGGTACTTTTAGGCAGTGGACGATTTTGATTGCGCATAAGAAATTCTAAAAGAGCGAACTCCTTGCCTGTTAACTGAATTGACTTACCTGCGCGTTTGACTTCGAACGTAACAGTATTGAGTGATAAATCCCCCGCGGTAAGGATTGTTGCGTGTTGTTCGGCTGGGCGCCGCAGCAATGCGCGAACGCGCGCGAGGAGTTCTTCGAGCGCGAACGGTTTAACGAGGTAATCGTCCGCGCCGCTATCAAGACCTGTCGTGCGGTCACTAATGCTACCGAGTGCAGTGAGTAGTAATACGGGGGTGTGGAATTTAGCTTCGCGCATGGCTTTAATGATAGAGATACCATCGTGCTGACCGGGGAGCATTCGGTCAATGACGGCAACATCGTACGGTTCGGTTGTCGCCATGGCGTAGCCCTCGTCTCCGTCATATGCGACATCGACGGCGTACGTTTCTTGCTCTAGTGCTTTTTTGAGCGCTCGTGCAATTTTGTGTTCATCCTCAATGACTAATACTCTCATATTATTATTT
>CAMPJF010000040.1 GCA_946886725.1 uncultured Candidatus Saccharibacteria bacterium
CTTGACTGGACTGACCTTCGCAAAAAAGTTCAAAAGGGTATGCGCAACGCAACACTTATGGCGATCGCTCCAACGGCAAATATCGCGCATATTGCTGGAACGACTCCAGGCCTTGATCCTCAATTTGCACAAATTTTCAGTCGCGCTACACTCAACGGCAAGTTCCTTGAAGTCAACGTAAACCTCGTGAACGACCTTAAAAAATTAGGTATCTGGGACGATGTTAAAGAAGACGTCCTACGTTTACAGGGTGATGTACAACAAATTGATGCAATCCCACAGCACATCAAAGATGTCTACAAGACGAGCTTCCAGCTGAGTCCGTACTCATTCATCGAAGTCGCTGCTCGGGCGCAAAAATGGGTTGATCAGGCAATCAGCCGTAATATGTACCTAGAGACACGAAACATCGATGATTACATCGAGATCTACACGGCAGCATGGAAACGAGGACTTAAAACGACCTATTATCTGCACGTCAAGCCTCGGCATACCGCAGAACAAAGTACCGTCAAAGTGAATAAGTCAGAATCCGGTACGGGACCACGCAAATCAGGGTTCGGCTTCGCTAAAAAACAATCAGTATAGAAAACAATTAGGGGGATAACTAAAATGGCAAACGCAAGCGCAATCATCAACGACGAAATGACACTCGAAGAAAAATTAGCAGCAATCGATCTTGCAATGAAAAATGCACAAGAAATGGCGAACGAGGAAGCGGCGAATACCGGTGGGATTGCTGCACCGATTGACCCACAAGATTTCTTGATGTGCGAAGGTTGCCAATAGGTCTAAACGACTATGGAGCGGGACCACGAGATACGAGTAATGGATGATCGCGAGATCCGCCGAAGTAATAACGAGGTAGGACGCTTGGGTATTCGGGCATATCAACTGCTAACCAAGCAGCATACGTCAGAAATGGGACGACAGTTCGCCGCCCTAGACTACGAGGTAATTCGTGCCGCACAAGATGCTCTACCAGCGCATGTCTATGGACAATATGAATTGGTATTACCGATAGAAAACAGTAAATAAGGAGGCTATTATGGCAGGAATATTAGGAACAGGAATTCAAGACGGGCTGCTACTAAAGCCTGTCCATTATCAGTGGGCGATGGATCTGTATGATCAAGCGGTCGCCAACACATGGTTTCCAAACGAAATTCAGTTAGTGCAGGACCTTGCGGATTGGAAGAAGATGACCGACGAGGAGCGTCACGCATTGACGTTCCTGATGAGCTATTTTAACCCAAATGAACTGCTTGTTAACAAAGCGCTTGCGTTTGGTGTGTATCCATACGTGAACGCAGCCGAATGTCACCTGTATCTTGCGAAGCAGATGTGGGAAGAAGCGAACCACTGTATGTCATTTGAGTATGTCCTCGAGACATTCCCGATTGACCGTGAACAGGCGTATGCGGCGCATGTCGAAACTCCTTCAATGGCCCGCAAGGAAGCCTTTGAGACTAAGTATATCAAGCGCATGACTGAAGATACGCTTGATATAACAACGACCGAAGGTAAAAAAGACTTCGTCCGCAACCTCGTTGCGTATAACATTATCCTTGAAGGCATCTGGTTTTACAGTGGATTTATGGTGGCGTTGTCATTCCGTCAGCGTAATTTGTTGCGCAACTTTGGATCACTGATGGACTGGGTGGTCCGCGACGAATCGCTCCACCTCAAATTCGGTATCAACCTTATTCTGACGGTTCTTGAAGAGAACGAAGATCTGCAAACCGAAGAGTTTGCGGCAGAAATCAAGCAGATGATCCTGGACGGCGTCTCGATGGAAGAGGACTACAATAAGGATCTTTTACCTAACGGCATCCTTGGATTGAACAGTGATTACATCAATCAGTATGTTAAATACCTGGCTGATCGTCGCCTGGAAGAGCTCGGATTTGAACCGCACTACAAGGTATCAAACCCCGCCAAATGGATGGCGGCAGCAAACGACACGTTGCAGCTTGTGAACTTCTTTGAAAGTACTAACACAAGCTACGAAGTTAATGCTGGCGGTTCGTCCAGTGCGAGCAAGCCAGCCGAAGGGCAAAGCCCGAGCGCTGATCGTCACGAGAACGATCCTGACAATAGCATTCTAAAAAATTAAACAAAACCTTGAATGAAAACAGACGCCTTTATTGACGGTGTCTGTTTTCATCTCAAAAGAAAGGCTCCCTTATGCGCGAAATTATTGGTGATTACGTAGCTTTTATCGAAAAGGCTGACAGGCTTATTGCTGAACACAAAATTGACGCAAGTGATCTAGTGCAATGCGATACGATCTGTTACCGGGTTGAGACAAACGACCGCTACGATGAGGTGAAGCGACAGCTGGCGGAGTGTGCGTTGATGATTGATGAGACGGAGGTGAACGGTCGCTTGATATCGGTCTTTGCATCCAAAGAGCCTCTATGCGCGGGAAGCTGGTCATCAATTTCGTATATCGAAATTCCGCAGCCCAAGCCGGGGAGTTTCTATGCCGAGGGTATTGACCATGTGCAAATGGTAACACGCCATCCATTATCTCAATTCCACAGTACATATACGAATATAGCATTCGAAGAAAAGGGGTTAGCAAGCAGAATAAACCCACTGTTGAAATTGTCAGGTGACGAAGCTAGTATTAAATTTCATGACAAACATATGGGTGCAGTTATCGAGATGGAGCGACGCATTAATCAGTAGGCTATCGTAATATTCGAATCCACTAGCGGGAAAGCATTTAGCCCCCGAATCACTCCGGAGACTAATAGCCTACAACGAAGTGCCCGAGGGCGATAATTAGTATTTGTAATACTTGTTATGTCTCTCTTTTTCCCACTTTATCCGCTGGTAAAGCTTGGTTGGCCACCAGAAAACAGGGAATGATAGTGAGATTCCAAAGAATCCACCATCGTTGCACCAAGGCTTATCCCAGTTCCGAATCACACCAAGCGGGTAGATTAGCGGGAACCACCCTAAGAGGGCAATCCATGGATGCCTATATATCATCCTATTCATTATCACAATGTCCTTCCGTAAGCAGGGGGAAATATGAATAAAATTACTATACAATACTATGAATTATAAATCAATAGTTCATGCGAGGTGGTGTATAATTTAAAGTTTCGAAGTACGTCCACTGGCGAGAGCCTACGTGTCTAAGATTGAAGTTTTTTGTTATACTTAAATTAACATGTGGGCAAAACAAAAACATCAGCAAGCTGGGTTTACCATCGTTGAATTATTGATCGTCATTGTCGTGATCGGTATTCTTGCGGCGATTTCTATCGTTGCATATAACGGCGTGCAGCAGCGCGCACGTAACTCAACGACTATATCTGCGGTCAAGGATTATATAAAGCTGTATTCGTCGTATGCTGTTGATTACGATGTCTATCCCGGAAGCGGTAACTACTGCTTAGGTACGGGCTATGCGGGCGGGCTATGCTGGGATAATCGAACGTATGTCGAAAATGCTGCTGCAAATACTGGTTTATTGAATTACGCAAAAAACTTGCCTAGTCCAAGTACGTACCGGGTCTATCGTAACGCGACCGACGGTTCGCGGGCTGGTATATTGTTCGTCGCGCCAAACAACTTGCGTTACCAGCTTGAAGGCGTGGACACGCAGTGTGGAATCCCCGGGGCAACACGCGGATTTACAGCTGGCGAGTCATTGGGTCCCGAGTGTAACATAACCGTCCCCGATCCGGCATTGTAATAGGCAAATTCACCTAAAGATGTAAATAATGGTCACTATTTGCCGTTTTTGACGCGGTGCATGCAGCCCGGCCAACAACAGGGGCGACGTACGCCTTCAGCTAATTCCGTATACGTACGTTCGATGCGTCGCTCGCGGGTTTCAATGAGTTTCGCGCTTTCTACCCAGCAGATCCATTCGTTACGTGCTAGCGGTGTAATACTATTCCATGCATCGAGGGCTGATGCATTGGCAATCAATGCCTTTTTTAAATCGGCAGGCATTGCGTGTGGGGTTCCATGGGGTAGGGTGATGCGTGTCATGTTTATATGATACACGATTATCGTATTCCTCACTTTTGACCAGATGCCGCTAGTGCTTTATAATTTGTTGTAATTATGTGGGCTAAAAACAAACAAACACCCGGATTCACTATCGTCGAATTGCTGATCGTGATCGTCGTGATCGGAATATTAGCGGCAATCACGACAGTCGCTTACAATGGTGTGCGTGATAGGGCGCGTATTAGCGCGGCGAGCAGTCGTCTTACTCAGGTCAATAAGAAGATTTCCGTCTGGCAGGTCGATAATCCTGGGGTTGCGCCGACTACGCTGGCTGAGATAGGAGTGTCGAACGATGACGCCTCTTTGCAGCTCGTGAGTAATAATGCAGTCACACCGGCGACATATTGTGTCACCGTGACAGAAGGTAACTTGACGTACTACATTAGCAGTACAAGTAGTAGTCCTGTTGCCGGTACCTGCACGGGCTATAATATGCTCGCTTGGAATAAAACTCAAACCAGCGCTCCTGTGCCGATTCCGAATGCTACGGTTGATACATCGGTATTTCGGACGTCAATTTCATCTATGCGCCTTGGCCCGAATAGCACTGGACAATTCTTGGCGGGCAGTCCATACGGCGGTACGCCGGGACAGGTATATACGGTAAGTTTTTGGCTGCGCACTGACGCGAACTGGAATGGATTATCGAATAATTCCAAGATACGATTTGGAGACGGAGGCAGCGGTGCGTTACTGCATGCGTGCGGGTATGGTGGCATAAAGACAAGCTGGACCTTTGTCACCTGTAATTACTCGATTACTGCCGGTTCGCCCACAGTTGGGATAACTGTTGGAAACGACGGCACCGTCGGTAATATTTGGATTGACGATTTAATACTTTCGCGCACAAATTAATTGGTCACACCGATATCCGAGCAATGGTATTTGGTATTATAGATACAGTACTAAATAAAGGCGAGGAGGGGTTATGCAGCAAAAGATCACACCCAATTTATGGTTCAATGGTAACGCACAGGATGCCGTGGATTTTTACGTTTCGGTATTCCCGGATGGTAAAATCAATGCGACATCATACTATCCCGAAGAGGGTCTGGCTGACTTTCAGAAGGACCTTGCCGGTAAGCCTTTGACGATAGAGTTTGAGATAAACGGCCTTCGATTTACAGCGATTAACGCTGGTCCAGAATTTACATTTAACGAGTCGGTGTCATTTTCGATTGCCTGCGAAGATCAGGCGGAGATCGATTATTATTGGGACAAGCTCTCTAGCGTTCCTGAATCCGAGCAGTGTGGCTGGTGTAAGGATAGGTTTGGGCTGAGTTGGCAAGTCGTGCCGAAGGATATTGAGAGCTTGATGCAAAAACCACAAGCATTCGCGCATATGATGCGTATGAAAAAGATTGTCATTGCCGACTTCTAGATGCAGAATAAGATTATTCGATAACGGGTAGTTCGGGTGTGCTCGTTTGCAGCGTGGCGGCAAGTCGATCTAGCTGTTGGAATTTGCAGTATTTAATTGCCATGCCGTTATAGTCATAAATTCGATAGTAGTGGGTATACTGTTTCGTCTCGCCACTAAACGTCTTTGCTGTCGTCGGTTCGTTGATGCGTTTGATATACCAGCCAGAGGGTTGTTGCTGTAGGATTGCTTTGATTTTTGCATAGTGATTAAATGCCATACTACTACAGTAGCAGACAACGGTAAAGCAGAATACTATACAAAGTATAGTTATGGATACAGTAAAGGTGTATACTATATACATATGAAGACGAAACTACTGATTTTTGGTATCACGGGTGATTTATCGACGCGCAAATTACTTCCCGCATTAAAAGAAATTATTGCAACGGGGGATTTTGAAGATTTATCCATTATCGGTGTGTCGCGCCGAGAGATTGATGTTCAAGAGTTGCTGCAATCATCGCTTGGTGAAGCGAGTCTTGCTGAAAAGGTTACTATTTTTTCTATGGATTTGGCGAATGCCGATGACTACGCGCGGCTGAAGGATTTTATTGCGCTAGATGACAGCGAACAGCTTCTCGCCTATCTTTCAGTACCCCCACAAGCCGCTACGGCAATTGTTGATTTTATGGGTGAAGCGGGAATTAATTCACCGAACGTAAAAATTTTGTTCGAGAAACCTTTTGGTGTCGATTTGCAGTCAGCCGAGAGTGTCATTGCCCGTACCGCGCGTTACTACGAGGAAGAACAGCTATATCGCATTGATCACTTTCTTGCTAAAGAAATGGCGCAAAATATCGCCGCATTCCGCGGAGGAAATGCGCTATTTGGGCATATCTGGAATAATGAATCTATCGAAAAAATTGAAGTGGTTGCTAGTGAGAAGATTGGCATCGAAGGCCGCGCCCAGTTTTATGAACAGACCGGGGCCTTGCGCGATATTGTCCAGGGACATCTGATGCAGCTATTGGCACTGACCCTGATGGATATACCAACGAACTTCGACTGGGATATACTGCCGCAAATGCGTCTACAAGCATTACGGGCGATTCAGCCAGCCGACCCGACGTTGGCACTGCGTGCGCAGTACGATGGCTATCAGGATGAAGCAGGCAATCCTGGCAGTCAGACCGAGACGTTCGTTTCGATGCAGTTAATGTCGACAGCTCCACAGTGGCAGGGTGTACCGATCTATCTTAAAACAGGAAAAGCGCTCAACGAAAAAACTACCGAAGTTCGTATTCATTTTCGTAAATTTCACGAGGCCCAGAGCAACTGCTTAATTTTGCGCATCCAACCAAATGAGGGCATAGAAATCGACTTGTTTACTAAAACACCGGGCTATGATCGTCGGTTTGAGTTACAGAAACTGCAGTTTACTTATCCGGAAAATACGCGCCTGCCAGATGCATACGAACAGGTGATTGTGGATGCAATTCGCTCGCATAAAAGCTTGTTTACTGGGAGTGACGAAGTCTTGCGCAGTTGGCAGATATTACAGCCTGTTCAGACTGCTTGGATGATGGATAATGCACCGCTTCGATCGTACGCCCAAGGATCGACGATAGACGACGTAATAGCGTAGAAAAGACAACACGATACGCTACATGTGGTGTTTTTTATTACGGGCGTGCTACAATATAACCCCATGGAGGTGACAAGCTAATATGGGTAAAACACAAAAATATATCTTTGTAACCGGGGGTGTACTATCGGGGGTAGGTAAGGGAATTACAGCGGCGAGTATCGGAGCTGTCTTACAGGCGAAAGGTGCAAAAGTCTCAATTCAAAAATGCGATCCGTATCTGAACGTTGATGCGGGTCTTTTAAATCCCGCAGAACATGGCGAATGTTTTGTCACTAAAGACGGTGCAGAAACCGATTTGGACTTAGGTCACTACGAACGGTTTTTGGACATTGAACTGACGCAAAAGTCTGCGACGCTGTCCGGCCGTTTATTATCAGAACTTATTATGGACGAGCGTGCTGGAAAATTTGGCGGCAAGACGGTGCAACTGGTGCCGCACTTGACGCAGTCTATTCAAAAAGCGATCGAAGAAGCTGGCAAGGATAGTGACATTCATATCGTCGAAATTGGGGGGACGGTGGGCGACTATGAAGGACTAAGCTTTATTGAAGCAATCCGCGAACTAGGACAAAAGGTTGGTCGCGCGAACTGCTTATTTATTCACGTTGTGTACGTACCATTTATCGGTACTAGTAAAGAATTTAAATCAAAGCCAGCACAGAACGCGTTAAACGATCTAAGGGGATTTGGTATCGTCCCAGATAGCGTGATCGTGCGTACAGATTTGCCGGCACCCGCCAGTATTGCCAGTAAGATTAGCTTGTTCGGCGGGGTGCCGTTAGATGCTGTATTGATGCAACCGAACGTTGATACGGTTTTTCGCATACCACAGGCAATTGCTAAGAGCGGTCTGCATACTTTATTGACTCAGTTCTCGGGATTGACTGCCGAGCCGGATCTGTCGAAGTGGAAAAAGGTGATTGCTGCTCAAAGTAAACTACCGGATCGGGTGATTCGTGTTGGTCTCGTGGCAAAATATATGGATAATGAGGACACCTACATCTCTGTTTTAGAGGCAGTCAAGGCTGCGGCATGGCAGCAAAAAGTAGGTGTGGATATCGTGTGGATTAATGCAGAAACTGCGACAAAAAAGGATTTTCAAAGTGTAGATGCTATTTTAGTACCAGGTGGCTTTGGGTTGCGTGGCATTGAAGGCAAGATCGCGGCGGCTCGTTATGCGCTTGATAACAATGTGCCATATCTAGGGATTTGCTTAGGTCTGCAAGTGGCGGTGATTGCGAGTGCGCGAAAAGCGGGTCTTGCTGACGCAAATAGTACCGAGTTTGACCCGAAAACGACGCATGACGTCGTCTATATTATGGAAGGACAGCAGGGTAAGGAATCGACCGGCGGCACGCTGCGTTTGGGTGATTATCCCGCGACATTAGCACCTCATTCTATTCTTGCAAAAACCTATAAATCAACCGACATTACCGAACGTCATCGTCATCGTTACGAGGTGAATCAAGCATTTACCGAAGCAATTTCCAAAGGCGGACTAGCGATTACGGGCACCTCACCAGATGGTCGGCTAGTGGAGTTTGTCGAGGCGCCATCGAACAATTATTTTGTTGCCACACAGGCACATCCAGAATTTAAAAGTCGTCCGTTTCGTGCACACCCGCTGTTCATAGGATTGATC
>CAMPJF010000041.1 GCA_946886725.1 uncultured Candidatus Saccharibacteria bacterium
ACATTAGGGTTGCAGACTGCGTCGGTGAGGACGCGGGCGCTAGGTCTGAATCCGGCAGGCAGCGTAAAGATCACCGTTCCATTTGCCGTGTTGCCGTTTCGGATAAGTCCCTTGAATCGAACTAATCCATCCGAGCCTTTCGCATATCCAGGCGAGGTAAAGAAGGCACCGCCATCATGCGCAATCCAGCCATTTTGTAATGTGGCAACGTTTGTCCAGCCAGCAAATGAGGACGGGTACCACATGGTATGGAGTGCCAAGTAGCCATTTGCCGTTCCTGGTCCCTTGGCGACTATTCCCAGGCTTTGGTCGACGCCAATCGATCCCTGTGGATCGCTGCGTGCCGGTACATGCATATACCGACTAGGGCGCGTGGTGAAGTTGGTGGCGATTTGCGTGCCGTTGGTGATCGTGCCGGGTCGGACTAATCCCTGGACGTGAACGCGGCCGATTGAATCAACAGAGTAGCTGGCATTTTCAAACGGTGAACCGTAGTTGGTCCATCCGTTCGTAAAGGTTAGTCCGGTTCGCGTGTACGACGTACCTGCTGGAATGTACCCGATTGACTCTAGTGACATCCACGATGCACTACCAAAAATGTAAACGATTTCACCAGTTGGATAAATGTCTATACGACCCGCCTCGCCTGGGCTGGTTGATGTTTGGAAGATTAGCCTGCCAGATGGGCGGTATCCTGCGGGTAATATTCCGATCACATCGTATTGAGTGACGGCAGTCGGTTTTCTGACGAGTCCTTTTAGTCGTACGACACCAGCAGATGTTTTTGTAACGCCGATTGTGTTATAGCTACCAAGATAATCGGTCCAATCGTCTAGATATTCGATCGGCTTCCAGTTAGAGACGCGCAGCGTGGCTGCTTCGCTAGTAAGTGTTTGTCCAGAATATGTTGCAAGTACTCGGTATGCGTAGCCGTTCCAGCCGCCGTAGGTGCCGGTTGCGCTGTTCCATGTCGTGGTAAAGTTACTGACCGTCAAATCCTTGGTTGTTGCGCCGCTGTAGTTTGCGCCATTAGTGACGTTCGCCCATGATGTGCCGCCATTGGTGCTGATTTGCCATTGATACGTTGCCGCATTAATGTTGGTTGCAGAATTGAATGTAGTGCTGCCTTCGGTTGGGATGACATCGACGTCAGATGGTTCGGCGGTGAAGTTGAATGCGATTGGTGGCAGTTCTTTGGCGTTGACGTTGAGCTTTTGCGCGCGCATTGAAAGAGCGACTGCGACAGTCCGACCGGCGGCGGTTTTGCTGCCGGTGAGCGTTACTTTGATTGACGTCGCATTTTCAGCGTTTGATGGGCCAAGATCGGTCGTGCTGCCTGGTGAGTCGTAGTAATTAATGGTCATGGTAGAGATGTCGGACATGACTTTTACGTCATTCGCCTTGCAGCGTGATGCACTATAGCCCGGGCTGCAGCTGTTTTGTTGCCACGGTGTAGCACACACGGTTTGCGCATCTGCCGTTGCATCAGTATTGTGGTCGGGAATGTAAGTGCGACGCCACAAAGAGCCGTTGTTAATGAAGTACATTACCTTGCTATATAGAATTGGATTGACGGTCTTTGTATTGTCGCAAGGATTTGGCTGGCCTTTGAAATAGACAATCTCACGCAGTGGATCGATGGGGTTGCGCGTGGTCGAAAAGGTCGAAAGCACGAGACTGTTTGCGCTGCTCGTAAAGGCAGCGGTTCCTGTAAAGTTCGAATTGCTGCCCTGTGGTGACGGCAATGTTCCCGAGCTGAGCATGAATTGATTTGATATATTGACGTCATCTTCGATTCGCGTCAGCGCATCTTGGATGTCATACATCATTGCGTTTTCGTCGTGGGTTGCCATGACGTCGCCGACCATATTGACCATTAACGAGATAAAGCCACCAAGCGCCAGTATAACAATTGGCGCGACGATGAGCATTTCGACGAGCGTAAAGCCGAGTGATTTCTTATTGCTTTTATGGGGTGATGAATGATGCATGGGATACCTCTTTTTGCGGTGTGCCGTATAATACTCGCACTGATAGCTTTGTTGTTGCGTCTGACGTTCCGTATGGGCAAGTGAATGTGACAGTGATAGTGGCGTCTGGTAGACCGTTCGGCCCCGTAGATGACGGAAGCGTCGGTGTTGGCGATGGAGTCACAGTGCTACAGGGGTTGGTCGCTTGGGGGCTGTAGGTGCGCAGTGCTTCGTAGGCGATATTGTCGGCCCTGGAACGTAGGCGTGCCTCGCCGCCGTTCTTTATTATCAGCGCATAGAGTTGATAGCCTGCGCCAACAAAAGCAACTGCGATAAACAGGCTAATGAGTAATTCAACAGCGGAAAAACCGGCTTGGCTGTGGCTATTTCTCATTGGTTTTTACTCGACAGCATGACGATTGAGCCGTCAGTCTCTTTCATATAGTAAATATTAAATTTTCTGCATTGCCACGGTGGAGCTGCAGAAGTACATAATGCACCCGTAGAGGTGAGAGGTTGATAGACGTATGTCGCCGTGGTTGGTATTGGCCGTACGCCAGATGTGGTTTGTGTGGTGTTGGTAGCGGCAACGAGACTGGTGTCGGTGCTTGATCCTGTGAAGTCTGGTGCGCGAAGATTGTTCATATTAATATTCGTATAAAATCCGGCAACACCAGTGCGGGTTGCTGGTGTTGGAAAATAGGCGCCACTATTTCGTATGTACATGTTCTCTTGGAAGACAATGATATTTTGCACGTCGGTTTCGCGCTCGACGTCGCGCCCGTGAGTAAGACTATCCATAAGATTGACCGTCGCAAGGGTAATCAAGATCACCATTATAGTAAGCGTGATTAGTAATTCCACGATAGTAAACCCTGCGCGATACCTCATACTTTATAGCATAAGAGGTTTGCGGTTTTTGGGCAAGGGGAAATTAGATTTCGAGTGGCTCTTGTTCGATTGTGATACGGAATTGGTCACGCACGGCGCCGCTGATTTCGTCGCGTGCGGCAGCAAGATCCTGGTAGCTGGTCGCGGATTCGTTAATCAGTACAAGTGCATTCTTGTCGTGGACTCGCATGCCATGCAATGTTTTGCCTTTTAGTCCCGTTTGTTCGATTAGCCAGCCGGTCGGGATTTTGTGTGTACCGTCGGGCATATCGTAGCTAGGTATATCGGGATAGTCATTGCGCAGATCGTTAAGTTGCCAATCTTCGATAAGGGCGTTCTTAAAGAACGAGCCGGTATTGGGTAATAGCGTAGGGTCGGGAAGCTTGTCGGTACGAATCTTGATGACGGTATCACGGATGATTTTTGGCGTAAAAATCGTAATGTTGTTTGCGGCAAAGTAATCCTCGATGGCCTTGTAAAAAGGTGGCTGTGGCGCAGCTTTGTATAATTTTATCGTAATCGCAGTAATGACATAGCGGCCCATCGCTTCGCCGCGGAAGATACTATGTCGATACGAAAAGCTACAATCGGCATTCTGTAGTGCGATGAAAGTATCCGTTACACTGTCATATGCCTCTAGTGAGACAAGTGTGTCTGCAATTTCTTGGCCGTATGCTCCAATGTTTTGTACCGGTGCTGCACCGGCCGTTCCAGGTATGGCGGACATCGCTTCGATGCCGCTTAGGCCCATATCAACGGTTCGTTTTACAACTTCATCCCAGCTTTCCCCTGCACCTATTCGAACGGTGGTCGTACTGGCGTTGTCTTCAATAACATCAAACCCGGGGATGCGGTTACGTATGACGATTCCATCAAAGCCTTCGTCATGAACGACGATATTGCTTCCTCCGCCAAGGATAAAGATAGGTAGATTTTGCGCTTTTGCATTGCGATAGACTTCGGCTACTTCTTCTGGAGTATGCACTTCTGTCATGAATCGAGCATTACCCCCAAGGCGCATAGTGGTGTAATTTTTGAGAGGGATGTTTGTGTGAATTTCCATGTAGCTTGATTATAGCCCATATGACGTGAAATATGCTATAATTACCCTTGTGTTATGCACCCGTAGCTCAGTGGATTAGAGCACTGGTCTTCGGAACCAGGTGTCGCAAGTTCGAATCTTGCCGGGTGTACCACGAAAAAAGACTCATCGAAAGATGGGTCCTTTTTCTTACTGGCTTACTTTTGAAAACGTAGATAGTTCTTCTAGAAGCAGTTGGTGTACTTTTGGCTCGTTGACTATCCTGAAATGACCATGGGTATCCAGCTGGATGTTTTTTGCGCCAACTAATGTGCTGCCGCCGGGAATGTGGGGATCGAATTTGCTGTATATCGAGACGATAGATTGATTGACGATCTGGTTGTGCGATAAAAATCGCAGGATAGATGAATTCGGCACAAATATGCGCAGTGACTTAACGAGGAGGAATAAATACGCATAGCGTGACCCCGAAAAAGGCGTATTAAGCGCGATCATTCCGTAAATGTGTTTTGTGGGATGAGTATTGGTTAGCAAATATTTGCCAATCAAGCCGCCTTTGCTGTGAGCGACAAGGATAAATGATTTTCTATCAGTCGTGTCGATATAGGCTTGCGCTACTTTGGCCATCTCCTCGATACTGTGTCGATTATAGCCTAGTCCTTCAACGACGTGGATATCATAGCCGTGCCGATGGAGGAGTGATGCGATCGGCTGCATGAACTGCCAGGTTTCGTATATACCGGGAATAAGGAGGATTGATGGTTTCTTTGATGAGGGGTTACGATAGCCTGATGCGTCTGCTCGGCTGATAATTTCAGAGAGCTGCCTACGGGCGATGTAGGCGTAGTCAAGCGACCAGTACAGCTGAGTGCGAAGCAGAGATTTTAGTTTGCGATAAAGTGCTGGCATATATCCACAAGCTCCTCGGGTGTTTTGTAGTGGAGTAGATGTGGTGAGTGGGCGATCTCTACCATCGTGCGATTCGGTCCAGCTTGCGAGAGATAATGTACCCAGTCATGCGGCACGATCTTGTCATTTTTGCCGCGAACAATCAATATCGGTAGTGGGCATCTATTTAGTGTCTTTTCGATATGATCGGCGATCATATGTTTTGTTGTCGAGAGGTAGCGCCGTAATCCCATGCGCATGTAATCACGGAGTACGAGCAGTACGGCGCTTGGCGGTTCGAAGAACACGTCTTGAATTAAACGGTAGGTCTGTCGAAGGACGTGACGTTCGTCCTTGTTGACCGTTGGCGCAAGCAGGATCATCCTGCGAAATAGTGCAGGCTGGGCGGCAACTGCATGAGCAATAATCTGACAGCCCATCGATTGACCGACGATGACAACGTCCTTGAGCTGTTTTTCTTCTATATAGTCAATCAGTACTTGTGCGAGCTCTTCGATTGTCAGCGTGGAGCGTGGCTTTGGTGTTTTGCCAAATCCGGGCAGATCTATGATGTGTATGTCGTATAGATGGACCATTTGCTCGGCGAAAGGGTGATAATAGTCACCCGAGACACCAAGGCCATGCACAAGTACGAGCTGCGTTTTACTGGGTGACATCGATACCTGTTCGTGGATGGTATGGGTGTCGAGCTGCATGGGCTTTTTATTCATCATACGTTTACGTTCTTCTTTTATTGGCAGCCATACTAGTCAAGGCTGCTAAATTTCTTTATCGATATCCGCGAGGTGTTTTTTACGGTATATCTCGAAGCTTTGTTTGTTAAGCCCATGAGTATGGATGAATGAACTGAGCTGCTCGGACCCAATAAAGTGCGGCAGCATAACATAGCTAGCGCCTAGTTTGTATAGCTCGGCTGCTTCATTGTAATCATTTGAATAACAGATCATGATCGCATCAGGATTATGGCGATGAACGTAGCGGACGAGGGCAACATTGACGAAATGGTCGGCGATCGTATTGACGACGAGCTTTGCTTTTTCAAAATCAATATCCGCCAGTAATTCTGGGTCCGTCGCGTCGCCATATAAAAATTCGATGTGTTTTCGCTCTAGCTCTTCAATAACTTCAGGGTCGTAATCGACGACAACAAACCGCTGCCGCATTGCATGGAATGTCTTGAGGAATTTGTCGCCACCATTCAAAAAGCCGAACAAAACGAGGGGATATGCCTTGGCGCGGTGTTGTGATTCATTAACAACACTCCGTTCAAATAAATGCAGGTGCTTCTCGAACTTGCGGAAGATGGCGTCGTCGTATTTCATCAAATATGTCGAGGTTGCAATAGTGATGATAGCGACTAGCGTAATAATTGCGCTTAGTTGCGCGCTGACCATACCCGCACTTTGCGCTAAAACGATCAAGATAATCGAGAATTCGCTGATCTGTGACAGGTTGATACTTGTCATAAAGCTTGTGCGTTTGGTATATCGAAGCAAGCCAAGTGTCGTCATGACGACAAGCGGTTTAACAAGTAAGGTAACAATAGATAACAACAGCGCAGGCACGATTGCCGACGCTAAATTGTTCATCTCTAGGCTTTCCCCTAGGCTGATAAAGAATAGGATAATAAAGAAATCACGGAGTGGCTTAAGCTTGGCTCCAATTTGGTGGACGTATGGCAGATGGGCTAGGGTGACACCGGCAAATAGGGCGCCGACTTCCACGGAAAAGCCGATCGCATGCACTAGTGTTGCAATACCAAATCCCCAGGCGAGTGCGAATATAAATAACAGCTCTTGTGATGATGCGATGAATTTTGTAAACTTTGGCAAAATTTTTGCGCCCAGTAATGCAAGGACGCCAGCGGTTAAGATGCCCTTGAGGATTAAGAAGCTTATTTCCCACAATCCTAACTCGCCACTGCTGCTGTTGGTGGTTACGTACAATAGTGCGAAAGTGGCAATCACGTCATCGATGAGGATCACTCCGATTGCAAGCTGACCATTGAGGCGCTGCAATTGCTTTTTGTCGCTAAGGACTTTGGCGATAATAATCGTGCTGCTAAAGAACAAGGCTAGTCCGGTTAAGATCGCTTCGGTCGAGGTGAACCCAAGCGCCGTCCCGATAAGATATCCGATAGTCACCATGATGCCAAGCAGTGCAAGTGCGGTGATAAAGACTGGTTTGCCAAGGCGCTTGATGGCGGCGACACTTAACTCAAGACCGATGATAAACAGCAGCAAGGCAATGCCGATTTCGCTAAACGTTTCGAATGCACCTTTTTCGCGAATCAAATGCAAAAAAGCCGGTCCAACCAGTACTCCGGTAATGATATACCCCATGATGAGCGGTTGCTTTAGGATGCGCATGATGATCGATATGACGCCCGCGGCAACGATAACGAGACTGAGTTGAGTAAATACGTCGTTAAGCATTACGTAATAGTATACAGGGTTTCTGGCATTTATTACCACCAGGATGTACGGTCTATACACACCGCTAGTGCTAATTGTGAAAATACGTTAAAGTATGGTGTATATGTCTCGTCAAAATCATGTCATGCACGCACACCTCGCCACTAAAAAACGCCTGACACTGTTTGATAAAGTTATTATTTTGGCATCGTTTATGTATCCGCTTAGTGGACTGCCGCAAGTCGTCGAGGTGTTTAACGGCCACACGGTCGGTGTATCAATATGGTCTTGGGTAGCGTTTATGTGTTTTGCAGCGCTGTTTTTAGCATACGGTCTCATTCACAGAATTACGCCAATGATTATTACCAATATACTATGGCTCGCAATTGATGGGATGGTGATTGTCGGGCTGCTGACAAATGTTTCGGTGGTCTGACGCGTAAGTGCAGTGACGTGCTGGTTTTCACAGCTTATATTCAGGCTGATCTGAGTTAATGAAATGACAAAAGGATGCGTCCTAAAAAATAAAATGGAGAAAACTTATGCACTGTCCCATCGATAACGCTAATTTAGTAATGACCGAACGACAAGGGGTCGAAATTGATTATTGTCCGCAGTGTCGTGGCGTGTGGCTTGACCGCGGTGAGCTGGACAAGATTATCGAAAGAGGCAATATGAGCACAGCCGCACCGGTTGCGGACTTTTCATCCGCTGAGCGTCAGGCCTATCCGCAGGCTCGTCAATCTAACGATCAGTACCGGCAGGATAGTCATTATGATGATCGAAAATATCATAAAAAGCACAAGAAAGAGAATTTTCTTGGCGACCTTTTTGACTTCTAGTGGAGTGTCGCTTGGCGGTACATTCGTAGTTTAATCAGCTGTAAAGACCAGCTGATTATTCCACGGGTCATTAACGTGTATCTGGTTATTTTTTTGGATGTGTGAAAGATTATTAATCGATAGGCGATTTGCCAGATGGTCAATACTGCCGTCATTGGGTAATATTAATTTAATTTCTGCCAATCCAAGACTAGGATCTCGTTTGTCCGCTCCTTGGCTAAGCCATGTATTCATCGCCATGTGGTGATGATATCCACCCACTGATACAAACAGGGCGCTCCCTACGTCCAACGTTGCATCAAACCCCAGCTGCTCGACGTAAAACTGACGAGCCGTTGCGACATCGCCAACGCGCAGATGAACGTGTCCAAGTTCTTTGGCTGATGTAGTGGCGGTCTGTATATTTTTTAGAATATATTCTTCGGGGTCTAAATACAGCGTATCCATTTTGATGCTACCACCGCTCCACTGCCACTGCTCGCGCGGTCGATCAAAGTACAATTCTAGGCCGTTATTCTCTGGGTCATGAAAATAGAACGCCTCACTGAC
>CAMPJF010000042.1 GCA_946886725.1 uncultured Candidatus Saccharibacteria bacterium
GTATAAAAAGTCAATATACTCACCTTTTTCTACAACAACCTATTACTTGCTAAATCGTGACAAAAAGCGGGATATCCGCTTCGGCTTTGCCGACATCTTAACTGCCTGGGCTGGGTGCATTCGCTTAATACAGCCTTTTACAAACTCTCCATATATCTTTGGCGCGGTATCGTCGGATTCTGCATGCCATTGCACGCCGACATGCCCGCGTCCGGCAATCGCCTCGATACTGCCGTCTTTTGAGCGGGCGACAACGCTAAATCCTGGGGCAACATCGCGCACAGCCTGATGATGACGTGCGGCGACAACCGTGCGATCGCCGTTATGATACCCTAGGAAATCTTGCTCAAAAACAATCTCATGATAGGCGGCCGCCCCGCTAGTTCCATGGTCGATTTGGCTATGGATATCAGTCGCGATGTCCTGGTACAATGTGCCGCCGTAGTGAACATTCAGTAACTGCTCGCCGTAACATATACCCAAAATCGGCCGGCTCCACTCGTCACAGGCGTCAATCAGCTGTCGTTCCCAGTCAGTTCGAGTGCGCGGCTCTTGTTGTTTTGCGCCCGCTACAAGTTGACCATACAGCGCTGGATCAATATCTTCGCCGCCACTAATCACAATGCCGTCGCATAATTTCGCGGCGACCATAGGGTCAATAGTTGGATCAAGGAAAATCGGCTGGCCACCCGCCCGTTCTACCGCCAAGCCGTATTCGCGGCGTACATAATTGTATTCGACGTCCGGCTTAATTAAATTGCTATTGTCGAAACACATTGTGATACCGATGATGGGCTGCATGTTTGTTTTTCCTGCTTATGTCTATATTTATACTCTGAAACACCGCAAGGTACAATCCTATTTATAGCAATGAAAATCCTCGCTAGTTTTTTTGCACTAGCGAGGATTTATCGTTCCGCTACTGTAGCCCTAGGCTTTTTGCAAAGAAATATCTAGCCGAGCGCCCTCGACCTTTACTACTGTCTCGTAATGATCGTACGTGGCGTTATTTAGCGTATCAGCAAGAACTTCTGCGCTAATCGTACCGCTAAATTCAGCAATCGCTTTTTGTAAATCATCATCTTCGGTAGATAGACCGACGTTAATTCGGTCGTCGACGTTTAAGCCGGCCGCCTTGCGTGCGCTTTGGATGTGACGGACAACTTCACGCATTAAGCCTTCGCGCTTTAGTTCTGGCGTCAAAGCCAGATCAAGCTGCAAAATATCACCCTTAATCACCTGCTTAACATTCAACTCTTCAGTCAGGATATCTTCGAAATTAACAAACTCACCAAGCGTTGGAATCGTAACGCTCGCAAGCGGCTGACGCACCTTCTGACGCTCTTTAGCACGAATACTCAGCCCCTCGTTAACATATTCACGTACTGTCTCCATATCTTTAACGACCAACTCGTTGATATGCCCTGTTTTTGGCCAATCTAGTAGGTGAACACTTTCGCCACCAGTCAACTTTTGATACAGCTCTTCGGCTAGGAACGGCGTAAATGGCGCTAGTACCTGAGATAGCTGAACAAGAATATAGTGCAACGTACGGTATGCGTTATTCTTATCTTCGATTTCATCCGACTTCCAGAAGCGGCGGCGACTACGACGAACATACCAGTTACTCGCATCTTCGATGAATGGCAAGATTGGCTTGACGGCATTAGGGATATCATAAGCATCAAGATGCTTTTCAACTTCGGTGGTCAACTGATGAACTCGACTCACAACCCATTGATCAAGTGGGTTTTCAAGGCTCTGTGACGGATCGGACAGATCGCCTGTAAATTCCCAACCATCAACCTCTGCATACATCGTAAAGAAGTCGTACATATTCCAGACCATCGAAAGCTTGCGCGCCACATCCCCTACTTCTTTATCTTGTAATGCAAAATCTTCACCGTTAAGCAGCGGACTTTGCAGCAGTAAGAACCGTAGACTGTCGGCAGAGTACTGATCCATCAATACGTTCGGGTCGGTATAGTTACCGTAGCTTTTGCTCATTTTGCGACCATCGTTGCCGGCGACATTACCAGTGACGATGACATTTTTAAATGAATTTTCACCAAACAAAGCCACGCTCATCGAATGCATGTAGTAGAACCATGCACGGACCTGACCTATATATTCGACAATAAAGTCACCGGGGAAATTAGCTTCGAACTTTTGCTTGTTTTCAAAAGGATAATGGAACTGCGCAAATGGCATACTACCAGCTTCGAACCAACTATCCATAACCTTATCGATGCGCGAATACGTTACACCATCGATCGCAAAAGTAATATCATCTACCCATGGACGGTGATAATCATCCAATTCAACACCGCTCAGTTCTTTTAGTTCAGCGTAGCTGCCGACAACTTTTACGTGCGTTTTGCCGTCAGCATCAACCCCCTTCCAAACAGGCATAGCTGTCGCCCAGAAACGATCGCGAGAAATATTCCAGTCTGGTGCCTGTTCGATAGTTTTTGCAAAGCGGCCGTTTTTAACGTGCTCCGGGAACCAGGTGATGTTGCCGTTTTTCTCGAGCATCTTTTCGCGCTGTTCGTCGATATCCATGAACCAGCTTGGGTGCGCGCGGTACATAAGCTTCGTACCGCAACGGTGGCAGTGCGGGTAACTGTGGCGAATATAGTCAATCTTCCAGACGATACCGCGCTCGTGCAGATCTTTAGCGATTTGCTTGTTAACCTCCCAAACGTTTTGGCCCTTCCAATCACTCTCGGTAAATACGCCGTTGGCGTCAATTGTATGAACGACAGGGATTTTATTCTGTTTTGCCATAACGAAGTCCTCTTCACCGTATGTTGGTGCGATGTGCACAATGCCCGTTCCATCTTCCACGCTCACATAGTCCGCATGCCAAACCTTATGGGCGTTCTCACCCCTATCCTCTCCAAGAAGTGGCTCGTACGACTCGCCAACTAATTCTTTGCCTTTCAGTTCGCGAATAATTTGGTATTCAAGTTGTTGGTGCTTTTGGTCGGTCATAACCTTTTGTATAAGTTCTTTAGCGATAATTAAGTGTTCACCGCCAACTTCGACTTCGGCATAGACAATATTTTTGTTCACCGCGACCGCCGTGTTGGACGGTAACGTCCATGGCGTTGTTGTCCATGCGAGTAGCGTCAAACCATTCCTTAGCTTGAACTTCACATACACACTTGGATCAGTAACATCCTGATATGCCCCAGCATCCATGGTGACTTCAGCTTTTGATAACGGAGTAGCGTCCAGGGTACAGTACATCAGTACCTTTTCACCTTCGTAAATCTTGCCTTTTTCATACAGGTTCTTAAACGCCCACCAAACGCTTTCCATATATTCTTTGTCCATGGTTTTGTACGCACCCTTAAAGTCTACCCAGCGACCAATACGATCAACCGTATCCTCCCACAAGCTACTGGTTTGCACCATGTTTTCGCGACACGCGATAATATACTTTTCGATTCCGTAATTAATCACCTCTTCGCGAGAATTAATGCCAAGTTTCTTTTCGGTGTAGCGTTCTGCAGGCAGTCCGTGACAGTCCCAACCCCAGACGCGCTCGACGCGCTTACCTTTCATCGTCTGGTAGCGCGGGATGACATCTTTAACAATCGAGCTAAGAAGTGTTCCGTGATGTGGGACGCCAGAAATAAACGGAGGTCCATCATAAAAGACGTATGAATTATCCTTGGGTCGCATTTCAACAGATTTTTCAAACGTTTTGTTTTTCTTCCACTGCGCGACGATATCTTTTTCGTACTCTAATGCGCGGCGCCTGCTGTTAGCTTTGAATTTCATAGTATTTCCTTTCGTTAAAAAACAAAAAATCCCTGTTTAGTCACTGGAATCCGCAATGTGCGGACGGTACCATCCAGTTTCTAAAAAGAGATTCTTTTTAGCGCTTAGTTGTTCGCAGTAACGTCGCGCTCACGTCAGGTTCTAGTCAGCCATAGCCTTTCTTCCTGAATAACCTTCGCGGTTGATAGCCGCTCACTCCACGAATGGAGGTGTTACTATATTAAATTGTACGCTAATACGGGCCTATTATGCAAACAATGCGTCGCCAAATTTCAGCACCACCAGAACAGCCATCAAAACAATCCAACTTGCCACAGCGAGCTTATGATAGTCTTTGCCTAGGAAGATTTGTATTTTTGCGCTCACAGCTTTAGGAAAATTGAATGCATTCTCGCGAAGATTATATGACGTAATAGTAGCAAGCAGTATCGTAGTGCTGAACGTAACCACTAAACACCATGGACATAACACCTGGATGTCATATACGCTATTAAAAAAGAGCCAATAAGCAAACACTGCGCCTAGCAGGTAGCCAAGATTAGCATATACATAAAACCAGCGCGGTAATTTAGCCTGCGCCAAACCGAGCGCAGCAACAACAATCACAACAGGAAATGCCATCAAACCGATGAACATATTAGGAAACCCGAATACCGTTGCCTGCCAGGTTTGCATGACCGTCGAACAGTTCAAAACAAGATTGAACGAACAGCTCAACGTAGTTGTTGGATCCTTCAGCAGGTGAAACTCTTCGACCGCAAGCACAAAACTAGCAATCAGTCCGACAATACCAAATGCCAACATCGTACCAAACAACCCCTGATATTGGGGCTTTGGCGATAATAATTCTTTTAGCTTAAACATAGTAACTTACCTCACTAATCGTTGGTAGCGGACGGCCGCGCCATAAGTTCTGCAACACCCCATCGTCACTCAGTGCGGCAATGCTTGGATATTCAACAATGTCATACGTCCTGCAAAACGATGCTCCTTCACGTGTCTCTGGATCAATCGTTTCAAGTTCGTGGCCAGTCTGACGCGCAAAATCACGCAGATAATCTATCACTTCTCGTGCATGGTCGCTCTCTTGTTTGTAAATAACGACTGCCTTCATACACTACTACTTTCTGCGGCGCTGCTGCAAAATTTCCTCAAACTCATCAAGAGTCTTGAACTCATGATATACACTCGCAAAGCGCACGTACGCCACTTCGTTACGAGCCGCCAGCTCGTCCATAACAAGATCGCCAATCTGACTTGATGTCACTTCACTTTCGCCCAGCTCGTACAATGCGTCTTCAACGCCGTTAATCATTTCCTCAACTTCAACTTCACTCGAGAAAAATTTACCGACTGAGCGTTTGATTGCAATAGATAATTTATCGCGGTCAAACAGTTCACGCGAGCCATCCTTTTTGACAACCGCCAAATTCGGACGCTCGATTCGTTCGTAAGTCGTAAAGCGGTGTTTGCCATCATGCGATTCACGACGACGACGAATCGTGACACCGTCAGCAGACTCACGAGACTCAATGACGCGGCTGTCTCCAATTTTATACTTTGAGCTCATCCGTTACCTCTTTATGATTCGTCAGTATTTTTATTCTTTTTGCGGCGACGAAGAAACGCAGGCGTGTCTGATTCGTCAGTATCCTCTGGCTCATCATGCCAGATGTTATGCGTCGTGTCGTCAGCAAAGGCCGCTGCTGCATCGGAATGATCAAGGTTCATGTCAATCGCCTCAACTGCGGCATCGTCAACGATAGACTCACGACGCTGGTTGAGTGCAGCTGGCACCTCTAACTGCGCAGCTTGTTCATGGAAATATGCGCTATCAAATCCCGTTGCGATAACAGTAATAATTAGCTCGTCTTCAAGCTCTGGTTTAAGGGTCGCACCAAAGATAATGTTCGCATCTGGTGAAACGGAGCTAGTGATAATCTCTGCCGCTTCCTGAATCTCACTCATGCTCATGTCGTAACCGCCAGTAACATTAAAGAGAACTCCCTTTGCGCCGTCGATAGATACTTCAATGAGTGGTGATTCAATCGCCTGCTGTGCCGCCTGTGCCGCACGGTCATCGCCACTTGCGCGACCAATGCCCATAAGCGCCGAACCAGCGTTACTCATAATAGCTTTTACGTCAGCGAAGTCGAGGTTGATTAACCCGTGTTCGGTGATCAGTTCAGAGATACCCTGCACACCCTGGCGCAGTACGTCATCGGCAATCTTAAATGTTTCTAAGAGTGGCGTACGACGATCAATCGTCTGCAGCAAGCGATCATTCGGGATTGTAATAAGGGTATCCACCTGGCGACCTAATTGTGCGATTGCCCAATCGGCATTCTGTCGACGCTTATCGCCCTCGAAACTGAAAGGTTTCGTTGCAACGCCAACAACCAGAATGCCAAGCTCACGAGCTACTTCAGCAACGACATGTCCTGCGCCACTACCAGTACCACCGCCGGCTCCAATAGTAACAAATACCATGTCTGCACCTTCGACAGCAGCACGGATTTCATCACGTGATTCATTCGCGGCCGCTTCACCTGTGTGCGGATCAGCACCAGCGCCAAGACCGTTCGTCGTAGCATGCCCAAGATGAATCTTGACGTCAGCTTTTGAATTATGCAGTGCTTGCGCATCGGTGTTCATCGCAATAAACTGCACGCCAGATAGTCCGGCGTCCTTCATACGGTTAACGGCAGAGCCGCCAGCGCCACCGACACCAACAACTTTGATGCTGGCGAATGTTTGTATTTCACTTGGTTTTACTTCAGGCATGGAATGCACTCTCCCCCAGATATTCTATTCTTAATACAGTATACCATTTATTATTCAAAAAATTATTACGCCTTGAATCGGTCTAAAAATTTAGACACCATCCCACCAGCACTCTTTAGTGCAGCTTTGCCGCCAATACTTTTCACCTCGTGTTGACCGGCAATATGACTAGCCCCGTGCACATCAGTTAACATAAGGCCGACAGCGGTGGCAAACTGCGGCTGGTCGATGTTTTCAGCGACACCACCGTAGCCCGCAGATTTACCAACACGGGCAGCTAAATTCAACTTCTCTTTAGCGTAAGATGAAATTCCCTTAAGGTTAGCCGTTCCACCCGTCAAAACAACGCCGCTTGGCAGCTGACCTGCACGACCCGCCCTTTTTAATTCCTTTTGTATTGCATCAAAGATTTCTTCTAGTCGTGCTTCAACGATTTCGTCAATATCATCAGTCGTGAAAGTAAACGTTTCTTTGTCGTGTTTGACGCTAATCTCTTCTCCAGAGTTACGTGGAATGGCTACGGCATGACTTAATTTTACCTTTTCGGCAATCTCCGGATCTGTTTTTAGTCCTATCGCCAGGTCATTCGAGATATTCGCCCCGCCAAGCGGTATCACGGCAACGTATTGTAGGTCGCCTTCTTCAAAAACAGCGACGCTAGTAGTCGCCCCGCCTAGGTCGATAACGGCAACGCCACTTTCGAGCTGCTGTTCGGTCAGTACCGCGCGCGACGCCGCTAAAACGGCCGGCGTAACAATATGCGGCACAACTTTTGCCATCTCGGCCGATTTTTGAAGGTTTGCAAGGTGTGGCGCCAGGGCGGAAACAACGTTGGCATTAATTTCAAGCCGTGTACCGGTCATGCCAATCGGATCCTTGATATTATCTTGACCATCTAGCCGATAGCTGTGCGGCACGACCTCTAAGATTTCGCGATTTGCTGGCACTTTACCAAGAGTCGCAACCTCTTCGATACGCGTTAGATCTTCCTCGGTAATTTCATGATCCGCACCACCTACGGCGATCATGCCATCAGCTTTCGTACTAAGAATATGCGCACCATTGATGCTGATTGAGGCTGCGTCAACCTGGTAGCCGCTCATTCGCTCGGCCTCACCAAGAGCCGTATCAATTGCCTGGCCCGGACCTGCTAGGTGCGCGACTACCCCTTTTCGCATGCCACTATTTGGTGCTGAGCCGACGCCAACGATCGTTGGAGCCCCTGTTGTTGAGTCGATATGTCCAACCACACAACGAACAGTGGTCGTGCCAATATCAATACCGACTGCGTATCGAGAAGTTTCTTGCATGTGTTTTAGTATACCGCTTATGGAATGTTTTGCCTAGCAGTCATATAGGGTTAAAATGAAAATATGAAATTAGGCGTATTCGATAGCGGAATTGGCGGTGAAGCAGTGGCACGGGCACTCCAAGAAACATTCCCTGCAGCAGAGATATTGGTCGTGAATGACAAAGTAAACGTCCCTTATGGCAATAAATCCCCCGATGAGGTCATTCGCCTAACGGACGAAGCAATCCAGCCGCTACTCGCCGCCTATTGCGATGTCATCATCCTTGCCTGCAATACAGCAACCGCACTTGCAATCGAAACACTCCGAACACGGTATCCGGACCAAAAATTTATCGGCATCGAACCGATGATAAAGACGGCAGCTAGCCTAACAAAAACAAAAACAATAGCGGTCTGCGCCACCCCCGCCACGCTGGCCAGTGACCGATACCACGATCTTGTGCAGCAATTCGGACCGGCACTGAGAATCATCGAACCCGATTGTAGCACCTGGGCGTACATGATTGAAAATAACAAAATTAATCACAACAATATCGCACAGGGCATCAATACTGCATGCGACCAAGGCGCAGATGTTATTATTCTGGGTTGCACACATTACCACTGGATAAAAGAAGATATACTTGCCTTAACGCGAGGACGCGCAAAAGTCATCGAACCGTCCGAGGCGATCGGCCGCCGCGTTCAACAATTACTCACTAAAGCTGGGTAAGTATTTCGGCACCATTTTC
>CAMPJF010000043.1 GCA_946886725.1 uncultured Candidatus Saccharibacteria bacterium
CAATTATTATCGTGAAGCTGTATGTTCAGGAGCGTCGGCAGATAGCTCTGCTGTTTACATGGCTGAGCTTCTTAATTCTTTTTATCACCTGGATCGTCGCGCATTCGATACTCAAGGTGGCATTCCTCTAAAGATATGACAGATCTTGAAATACCTCTTAAAAAACGAACAAGATTTTACCGCTTTTTCGAAATGGTTCCCGCTATCCTTAGCTACGGAATGCTCATTGCACTCGTCGTTCTCTCACTCGTCGACCCAATTTTAGCGGGAATTTATTTGCTCCTTCTCATCATTACCGTTCTTGTAAAAGCGGTGGGTATTGCGGCGCATACAATTCGTGGGAGAAATAGGATGGATGCCGCGCAGAATATTGATTGGCATGCTCGGCTAGGGCAGCTCGAGACACCCGTGGCTAGCTATAAAAAAATTCAAAAAGCTCAGTCTGATGAGTTTGGGTTTGCCGCTCATCAAGAAAACCTCGAGCTGATTATTAATAATCCGGATAATTACCCTAAGCCATCTAGCTTGTATAATGCTGTTATTATCGCCGCCTACAATGAGGCGTACGAGGTCTTGGAGCCTACTATTCAGTCGGTTATTGATACAACCTACGACAAGGACCACTTAATTCTTGTTTTGGCGTATGAAGAGCGAGGGGGCGAAGAGATACACAAAACCGCCCAGCGTCTTCATAAAAAGTTTGCTCACGCATTTAAAGCCTTTCATCTTGTAAAGCACCCACATGATCTGCCAAATGAAGTGGTAGGGAAGGGCGGCAACATTACATATGCGGGCCATTATTTAAAGGACTGGGTTAGAGGCCAGGGGATTGCTTACGAAGACGTCATTATCACCACGCTCGACAGCGACAACCGGCCTCACGCAACGTATTTCGATTATGTCACCTATGAGTATATCGTCCACGAGGATCGCAAGTATTTATCCTATCAGCCGATATCTTTATTCCTGAATAATATATGGGATGCACCAGCACCGATGCGTGTTATCGCGACGGGTAATTCGTTCTGGAATATCATCAGTTCGATGCGACCTCATACGCTGCGTAACTTCGCATCACATTCTCAGCCTATGGATGCTTTGGTAGAGATGGACTTCTGGAGTACGCGCACTATCGTTGAAGACGGCCATCAGTATTGGCGTAGTTATTTCCATTTTGATGGCAACTATTCTGTAACGCCAATATATGCACCAATTTACCAAGATGCCGTTTTGTCTGATACCTATAGGCGGACCCTAAAGGCTCAGTTTATTCAATTGCGTCGCTGGGCGTACGGGGCTTCAGACATACCCTATGTTGCGGTACGCATTCTGTCGCGTCGTCGTACGGTGCCACTTGGCGCGGGACTGAGCCGCCTGCTACGCCTGATCGATGGTCATGTGACGCTTGCGAGTATTTCGATTCTTGTTGCTGTTGGAGGCTGGGTGCCGTTGCTGATTAATCCGGATTCATCACAGCAAATCGCCGCCCATTTGCTACCTGAAGTGATTAGTAACATTCAGCGCGTTGCTATGATTGGGCTTTTAATCACGGTATTTCTAGGGTTCAAGATGCTGCCCCCTCGGCCTGAACGCTATAAGCGCCACCGATCACTCTTTATGTTGTTACAGTGGTGTCTGATGCCAGTGACGGCAATTGCATACAGCGCCGCATCGGCATTTAACGCTCAGACACATCTCTTTTTAGGAAAATATCTCGATAAATTTGATGTTACTGAGAAGGCGACTCACGAGACCGTGGCCCGTGCTCGCGCAGAGAAGGCCGTCCGCGCTTCCGAGTTGAAGAAATAAGCTGATGTTGGGCGGCGTATTGTATGGCTGCCAGCTCGTCGAACTTTTTTAACACTTGATGTGTCGCTGCCGCGATGTCGTCTGGATGGAGTGTCTGACGCTCCGTAGATAATGTATCTTCTACTGTCTGCGCTAGCCACAGCGCGTTATATTGTGCGTCATTAGGTGAATGAGTAAAAGTCTTAGCGATACTTAGGATTAGCTTTCCTAAATTGAATGTGTCTGTCGCTCCATTTGATAAGTTAATTAGCTTGTTGTCGGCGAGCGAGGGTCGCTCGTAGGTGGTGAATGTAGTATGACAATTCGAACAGGTCCGACGCCGCCATATTAGGGGCTGTTTTTTATTTGGACGTGAGTTAGCGACAGCAGTGCTTTTATTGAAACAATTTATACAAAACATGTCTATATAATGACATACAGCTATTTATAATGCTAGTGGATAACTATGTAAAAGTGGGGAAACAAAAACGCCACCCTTAGCCAAAAGGGTGGCGTTAGTTTAACAAATAGGGGTGTACACCGATTATCTACTGGGTGCGGGCGCGGGTTTGTTTTCGAATGTCCGGCCATGCCACATCGTATTCATACGATACCTTGAACTTATCTAATTCGGATGGTGCGATAACTTGATCTTTAGCCATGTATACATACTAGCATAAACACTATAAATTGTCAACTTATGCTTGTGCTGGTAATATAACATATATGGTATATTACAGTAGTAAAAAGCATAAATAGTATGGTGGAAAACTTTTAGATACTGTGGGTAAAAAGAAACCACCAGAGGCAGTCCGGCGGTTTAATAATAATTTCTATGGTGGACCCTGGAGGACTCGAACCTCCGACCTCGTCAACGTCAATGACGCGCTCTAGCCAACTGAGCTAAGGGTCCATAGCTTTCTTATGATACCAGACAGAGGCGAGCGTTGCAATATAGGGGTAGGGTAGTATATGATAAAAAGGAACAACGACGTGGTCTAACCATCCACTGAGTTCCGCGGGAAGTTGTAATGTGCGATAACGTTACTTCGATAAGTGCCTGATACTATCAGGAAGTCCGGTGGAACCGCCTCAATAAAACAGAGGTCCGAGACATGCGATATATGGATTTAATTTTTTAAAGCCGGATCTCGCGTGTTTTTTATTTATTAAAATGAGGAGAATGAACATGAATGACGAACAATTACATGCAATGCGACACAGCTTGGCGCATATTACTGCGGCCGCAATTCAGCGTTTATGGCCAGAGGCAAAGTTCGGTGTTGGTCCCGTTGTTGAAAACGGTTTTTATTACGATATTGATCTGGGCGAAAAGAAGATCTCCGAAGCAAACTTCGGTAAGATTGAAAAGGCGATGCGCGGTATTATCGAATATGGTGATGATTTTGAGAAATTCGAAATGCCAATCGGCCAAGCAATCGAATGGGCAAAAGAAAACAATCAGCCATATAAAGAAGAGCTATTGAATGATTTAAAGCGCTCAGGTACGACCGTTGCCAAGGAATTGGACGTTGATGAACTTGGGTTAGCTAATGAAGGCGATGCTGTCGTCGAAAAAGTGTCATTTTACAAGAATGGCAAATTCGTTGATCTCTGTCGTGGGCCGCATGTTGCTAATACTAAGGACGTCGGCGTGTTTAAGTTAATGCGTGTCGCCGGGGCGTATTGGCGCGGTAAAGAGACGAACCCGCAGATGCAGCGATTATACGGAGTGGCATTTTCCTCACAGGAAGAACTCGATGTTTACTTAGAACGACTGGAGCAGGCTAAGCTGCGTGATCATCGCAAACTTGGTAAAGAACTAGATCTATATACGGTATCTAATCTTGTCGGAGCAGGGTTGCCGTTATTTACGCCTCGCGGTACTGTGCTGCGTGATATTATGGCGCAGTATTCTAACCAGCTGCGTCAGGCGCATGGTTTTAGCAAAGTCTTCACGCCACACATTACAAAAACTGCGCTATACGAAGCATCGGGTCACTGGGCAAAGTTTGGCGATGAGCTATTCCTAGTCACAAGCCAAGAAACTGACGATGACTTTGCACTGAAGCCGATGAATTGCCCGCACCATACGCAGATTTTTGCTTCTCGGCCACGGAGCTATAAGGATATGCCCGTGCGCTACCTTGAAACGACGACTGATTATCGTGATGAAAAAACGGGTGAACTGGGCGGTCTTAACCGTGTGCGTTCATTGACACAGGATGATAGTCATGTGTTTTGTCGACAAGATCAGATTGAGAGTGAGATTAATAGATTACTCGCCTCGGCGCGTGAGCTATATTCAACCATTGGAATGGATCTACGAGTGCGGCTCAGCTACCGTGATGAAGGTGAAGGATATTTGGGTGACCTAGCATTATGGGAATCTGCTCAAGCACAGCTAAAGGCGGCGGTGATTGCAAACGAGCTCAATTACTTCGAGCAAGAAGGTGAAGCCGCCTTCTATGGTCCAAAAATTGATTTTATGGCGACAGATGCCTTGGGTCGTGAGCATCAAGTGGCAACGGTGCAGCTAGATTTTGTCCAGCCGCAGCGATTTGGCCTGACATATACCGACACTGACAGTCAGCCGCAGCAGCCGGTCATGATTCACTGTGCTCTACTTGGATCGATTGAGCGGTTCTTGAGTGTCTTTATAGAACATACGGGCGGCTGGTTTCCATTATGGGCTGCACCCGAACAGATACGCATTCTGACGATCAATGATAGTGTGCTCGATTATGTGGAAGAGATTGAGCAGACGCTCCGCGGTGTGGTGTTGATGCAGCCAGTTAAGTATAACGAGCTTCGTTTTACTCGCGACGATCGCAATGAAAGTCTCGGCAAAAAGATTCGCGAAGCAACCAACTGGAAAATACCGGTCCAGTTAATCGTTGGCCCGCAGGATAAAGAGGTCCGTGAAGTAAGTGTACGAACGCAGGCTGGCGAAGAAAAAGTGGCGCTCGATCAACTAGCAGACTACATCAAGGCATTGTAGTATGGCGGACACTGCAGGACGTCCGGTTATTGCTGTGGATATTGATGACGTCCTCTTTCCTTTCGTTGACGGCATAGCTAGCCATCATAATGCGCTTCGGGGTAGTAGATTGACGGTTCAGGATTTCGTGACGTTCGATCTCGCAAAGGTCTTCGGTAGCAGTCAAGAAGAGACTGAAGCGATAGTTAAAAGTTTCCTAGAGAGTGATAACATTCACCTAGAGCCGGTAGCGGGGGCAAAAGAGGCGCTGGCAAGGCTAAAGCGTGACTTTGACGTGATTTTAGTAACGGCACGGAATGAATATTTTAAAACGAAAACAGTCGATTGGCTGCGTCGGCAGTTGCCGGATTTGTTTGCGGACGTTCATTTTGCGGGTAATCCACATGATGGCCGACCGTTTCGCCCTAAAGGAGCAATTTGCTATGAACTGGGTGCGAAGCTTTTGATTGATGACTATCCAGAGAACTTACGTTCTGCTGTGTCTTTCGGTATTGATGGCGTGCTTTTTGGCTCGAAACCTTGGAGCTTTGTAGATGATGAGGAGGTGAACATCGTACCGTGTATGGACTGGTCAGCAGTAATAGAGTATATCTATCATGACTGGAGATAGTAATTTGACGGCTAGGGTATACGAGCTAATGTCTATGTTGCCACCCGGAAAAGTGACGACCTATGGTGATCTGGCGGCACTGGCTGGCCATCCAGCGGCTGCGCGAATCGTTGGCGGAATCAGTCATTATGGACCGACGGAACTTCCGTGGCATCGATTAGTGAATCGCTTCGGGGGTCTAGCTGCAGGATTTCCTGGTGGCCGTGAAGTCCAGCAACAACTACTCGAGCATGAAGGTATTTCGTGCACAGATTTAATTGTCGACAACTTTAAGGAGCTTCGATGGCGACCAGAAATATAAATGATTTACCACTCATCGTGATTGTCGGTCCGACAGCAAGCGGCAAGACTGCACTTGCGATCGAGCTTGCTGAAAAGTGCGGCGGGGAAATTATTTGCGCTGATTCACGCACAATATATAAAGATATGGATATTGGCACTGCCAAGCCATCTACACAGGAACGCGCTCGTGTACCGCACTGGGGGCTGGATCTTATAGTTCCAAATGAGCGCTATAGTGCTGCTGATTTTAAGGCATATGCTGAACAAAAAATTGATGAGATACGGTCACGTGGACATGTTCCGTTTTTAGTCGGGGGGACGGGATTGTATGTAGATGCTGTAATTTTTAATTACCAATTCGGAGGCGAATCTGATCCATTGTTACGAACGAAATTTGAGCAGATGACACTTGAGGAGCTGTATAAATATTGTCATGACAACAACGTTATGTTACCCGAGAACCAGAAAAACAAACGGTATGTTATCCGAGCAATAGAGACAAAGGAGCAGTCGGCCGAGAGGAGCCAAGAGCCTATAGCCACAAGCTTTATTGTAGGAATAGCTACAGATAGGGAGATTTTGCGTGCTAGGATTGAGAGGCGAATTGAACAATTATTGCAGAACGGTGTTGTTGATGAGGCAATATTGTTGGGCAAAAAATATGGCTGGGACAGTGAAGCAATGACGGGTAACATCTATCCTCTCATTCATATGTATCTTAATGAAGAGCTATCACTGCAGGATTTGAAGGAAAAAAGTACAACGATCGATTGGCGACTTGCTAAAAGACAGCTGACATGGATGCGCCGCAATCCTCATATCCAGTGGCGTAGTTTGGATGAGGCACGAAAGCTATTAGCCCAGCGGCTCGCCATCGAATAGAAGGTATGGTATCATGAGAACACGAAACTTATTCTAGGCAGGGAAATGATTGACGCACTATTTGGTTCAAAGACTCGGGTAAAATTACTACATCTATTTCTGAATAATCCAGGAAAGGCATTTTATGTACGTGAGATTACACGATTAATTGATGAACAAATAAATTCCGTACGACGCGAATTATCAAACATGCTTGAAGTGGGCATTATTACTAGCGATAGTGCCGACAATAAGTTGTACTACGAAATTAATCAGCGCTACGAGTATTATGTGCCGTTCCGAGCGATATTTGCAGACGAACGCATAGAGTCGGTCGTCGAAACTCACGCATCAGCAGCTTGGTATGATCAGATTACAAGCCTTACTGGCGCACGGTTAGCGGTGTTAGCTGGTGTACTCGTCAAGGGTTCAGGAAGCTCCGTTGACCTATTACTGGTTGGTGATATCTCAGCCACTAAGTTAAAAAATGTCATTAAACAGATTGAAAAAGTTGAGGCGCGTGAGTTAAACTATACTGTATTGAGCTACGACGAGTTCTACTACCGGCTTAGTGTCCGCGATAAGTTTATTACGGAAATTCTAAATGGAAAACACACAGTACTGCTCGACAGTGATAATATATTGAAAGGTTAAAGGGTTAGAAAATGTTTGATATTGAATATAAGGGTGGTAATGGCGTTGTCATTTCCACGAAAAAACTGAATGCTGTAATAGATCCAAAGCTATCGTTAGTGGGACTTAAGGATTTGTCCGTCAAAGATGCGCTAGAAATCGGTACCGAGGCGCGTTTCGTGACGGGTAGTAAGGATGTTCAGCTCGCTATTGAAGGGCCTGGTGACTACGAGCTGGGTCCGTTCTCAATTAAGGGTGTTGCGGCAACGCGCCATCTAGATACTGAAGCGGATGAGAAAATCTCGACTATCTATCGCATTGAAGTGGGTGAGGTGCGCATCGCCCTTATCGGGAATATCGCTCCAAAGCTTGATGAGGATCAGCTAGAGGCTTTGGGAGTGGTTGATATCTTGATTCTTCCTGTTGGTGGCGGTGGATATACACTCGATGCCACCAGCGCGGCTAGTTTAGTGCGACAGATTGACGCTAAAGTGATTATTCCTGTTCACTATGCGGACAGCGCGCTAGCGTACGAAGTGCCTCAAGATACATTGGAAACATTTGTAAAAGAATTAGGCGCGCCAGTTGAAACTACTACAAAGTATAAGATTAAAACCGCGGCAACTCTTCCGACCACACTAACGATTATTGAAATCACCCGAAGCTAGGGGATGTGGTAAATAAAAAACACCTCGCTATTAGCGAGGTGTTTTTTGAAGGATAAAGCTTAGCTTGCTTTAGCGAGAATGCCTTTTTTCTTAAGCGTACGGATCGCCTGAGTACTCAGGGTCATAGTGACTTTTTGGCCATCAACTTCAAAAGTTTTCTTTTGTAGGTTTGGCTTAAAGACACGCTTTGTGCGTCGCAAAGAGAAGCTGACATTGTGGCCAAATTGTTTGCCTTTTCCGGTGAGTTCACATCGTGCTGCCATAATTATTACTTCCACTTATTTTTTACAATCTGTACCAGTGTAACCCTTTTTAGGATTTTCGTCAAGGTGAAGCGTAGTTTACTAGTTTCATCGCCGACATTTGGTTATGCTTGGGGTAAATCATCAAGTAAGACATACTAAGGAGAAGATATGAGTTATGAGCCAAACGCCCATCCAGCTCAGGTGGCAATTTTGCGCCACCTGTTATTTACGCCAGAGGCGGGATTTGCTGATTTACAAAAAACAACTGAGTTAACTAGTGATCATTTTAACTTTCACATTAAAAAGTTAATAGACGAAAGTTACGTTAGTAAAGCAGAGAGGGTCTATAAACTGACTGGAAAAGGTAAAGAATACGCGAATCGGATGGATACGGACGAAAACGAGATCGAACGACAGCCAAAGGTGTCGGTTGTCGTCACGCTCGAGCGAAAAAATGCCCAAGGTGAACGTGAATTTTTATATC
>CAMPJF010000044.1 GCA_946886725.1 uncultured Candidatus Saccharibacteria bacterium
GTTCAATATTACCGAGGAAGTTATTCGCTACCTGCTCGTCACTGTTGACGAAAAGGGTCGCAAAGCTCTCGAGGAAGCAAAAGCTAACGCGTCAAACGATTCTGACGCAAAAGAAGAGGAATAAACCGATATGGCTAAAAGTATCAACCAAGTTATTTTGATGGGCCGTTTGACACGTGACCCAGAAATGCGTACGACGTCAACAGGCAAGGCAATTGCTAGCTTCAGTATTGCGGTTGATCGCGGTGGCCAAGAAGATGCAGCTGACTTTTTCGATGTGACTGCATGGGAAAAGCTCGGTGAACTCGTTAACCAGTACCTTAGTAAGGGACGCCGCTGCCTCGTGCAGGGACGTTTGCGCCAAGACAGCTGGGATGACAAAGAAACCGGCAAAAAGCGCACTAAAGTAGAAGTCGTCGCAACCGACGTTACTTTCCTTGACGGCCCTGGCGGCGAAGGTAGCACGGGCGGTTCGTCTAACTACCAGTCAAATTCTGGTGCATCTAAAAAATCCGACGATGTTGTTATTGAAGACATCGACGACAAACCAATTGATTTAAGTGAGATTCCTTTCTAGGAACTATTAGGAGAATAATATAATGGCTATCAAGCGATTCAAGAAAGACACGCCAGCATACTTTGACTACAAAGATGTCAAAACATTGCAGCGTTTCATTAACATGTACGGACAAATCGAACCAATTGCAAAGACTGGTCTGAGCGCAAAGCAGCAGCGCCAGCTAGCGACGGCTATCAAGCGTTCGCGTCACTTGGCACTATTGCCATTCGTGACCCAAGGCTAATTGGTAGATGATATTTGGCAGGTGATTACACACCTGCCATTCATCATTTACTAAACTGGAATATATCAAAAAGGAGACTATTAGCATGTACCAACCAACTGATTTAAAAAAAGGCGTCGTCTGCCAGATAGACGGCAAGCCATACCGTGTTGTCGACTACAACCAAAAGGTTATGGGCCGTGGCGGGAGTATCGTGAACGTCAAACTTCGTAATCTCATTGACGGCAACATTATTCCGAAGACCTTTAAAGGTCAAGACAAAATTGAGCGTGCCGAAGTGAATACGAAAAATGTTCAGTACCTATATGCTGCAGGAGAGCTGTTCTATTTTATGGATCCTGTTACCTTCGAGCAATTTGAATTATCTGCCGACACTGTCGACACAGCCGCTGGCTACCTCAAAGAAGGTGACGAGCTGGGGATTCAGTTCTTTGGCGATGTTGTTATTAACATCGAGCTACCTAAAAACCTCTATCTTGAAGTGACGTACGCTGAAGATGTTGTTAAAGGTGATACCACCAGTAGTGTTCTAAAAGACGCAACGCTTGAAACCGGTATCGTAGTGAAAGTACCGTCGTTCATCAAAACGGGTGATATCATCTCTGTCGATACGGCCACTGGTGAATACCGCGAGCGCAAGAAGTAGGTTACTGCTTATTCTTCTCGGCTTGGCGATCTAATCGGTCTTGATTTTCGCGTTCGTACCATTTAAATTCATTAATATTTTTATTCAGATATTCAACGGCTCCTGGGGCTAGTTGATCAATACGATCCAAGATGATCATTATCTTTTTATCTAAAGGATTAGGCTCTCCATCAAGATTTAAACTAATTTCACCGGTGAAATAGTCCTCTGTTGTCGATGCCACATCTTCTAGGATATTCTTTGTCGCATACGCATTGGTGTGATAATCGGCGTTTGGTTGTGATTGAGTCCATTCTTTGTCGGCATATGTATACGAGGGAGGGTTGTTGCTTTCATAGTTGTTGTCGATATACCCGTAGCCTTGGCAGCTGATTTCGTGGACACCGTGGCCGACTATTTCATGGATAATCGTACTTGGTCTGTCAATGTAGTCTAGGCCAAGCTGTACTTCTTTTGTCGTGGCGTTATAGGTGCCATAGGCACCTTCGAGGCTCTTTACGATGGTAATATCCCCGATATCTAACCGATCAAGCAGGCTCGTCGGGATATATTTGATGATCATCATAAAATTCCAAAGTCGTTCTTTGTAATCGACAAGCTCGATATCGTCATCGGCTAGCTGATCTGTGTGTATCGTCAGGCCCATGTTTGGCTGGGTAAATTTATTGATCGCGTCAGTTGATTCTTGTATCGATGACGCCTCAATCAGTGGATCAATCTGATCGTAGAGTTTTTCGAGGTCAACAACGGTAAGCTTGTGACGTTCGGCGATCTCGTCAAGCGAATTGGCTGATTGCATAGATTCGTACATGACGGCGATATCAGCAGGGTCGGTAGGTGGCGGACAAAGGTCTTGGTTGGTTATTGTCAGGAAGTTATTGATGTGATGTCGAGCTAGTGATTCGGCGACTTTTTCAACCGTTGGATCAGGAATTTCACTGGTGTAATAACCGGCCATGTATGCATTTGCAGCGAGCGATCCTATCGTTAGGCCTGCGCCAGCTTGCAGGGTCCATTCTGCGCCTTTGCGCAGGCGGCTTTTTGAGGTTTCTGTAGGTGAAGTGGGTGATTTTTCAGTCATGACTTTTGTAACCAAGTATGTTATTATAATAACAAATAAATGTGCATTTGTCAAGGTGCATATGACTGCAAGCGCGTACGATTAGGCGTTAATGCCAATAAATCTGTAGAAGGAATATAAACTCACTATGACAAAACAACGACTTGATATCGAATTGACGAAACGCGGACTGACGAACAGTCGTTCGCAGTCGGAAAGTTGGGTAAAGCTCGGTAAGGTAACGGTAGATGGCAAGGTAATCACCAAGCCTGGGCATTTCGTACGCGACGACAGTGTTATTAAATTGTCTGCAAAAGAGCAATACGTGAGTCGCGCTGGCTTAAAATTAGCCAGTGTCGCCGAAGTGCTGAAGATGGACTTTCGCGATACGGTCGTTCTTGATGTGGGGAGTAGTACGGGTGGCTTTACGGACTATGCGTTAAAACACGGTGCAAAAAAAGTATATGCTGTCGACGTTGGAACGGATCAGCTGCACCCAACCCTTAAGGGTCATCCAAAAATTCGCTTGCATGAAAAGACGGACATCCGCGACTTTTACATAAAGCAGGAAACACCCGACATCATCGTGATTGACGTGTCGTTTATTAGTTTGCGCGAGATATTGCCACACCTCGTTAACTATTTGAGTAATCAAAATACTCAGATAGCCGCTATGGTAAAACCGCAGTTTGAAGCTGGAAAAGACCAGACAAATAAAGGCATCATCAAAAATGATGCGATGCGTCGTCAAATTCTCCGTGATTTTGAGATGTGGGCAAAACAGTATTTTGTCATTAAGGATAAGCGAGACAGTGATGTTGCTGGCGCAAAGGGAAATCAAGAACGTTTCTATCTATTGCAACGGTTAAAATAACTAGACGTTAAATCGGAACTCAACGACATCACCGGGGCGCATGACATATTCTTTGCCCTCGGTCCGCATCTTGCCAGCGGCTTTGGCGGCTGTTTCACTGCCGGCGGCGATTAAATCATCGAAATCGACAATCTGAGCAGCGATAAAGCCACGTTCAAAGTCGCCATGAATAACACCGGCGGCCTGCGGAGCGGTGGAACCTTGTTTAATGGTCCAGGCTCGGACTTCTTTTGGTCCTGCGGTCAGGTAGCTTTGTAAGCCGAGGGTGTCATATGCGGCGTGAACCATTTGCAGCAGGCCTGTTTCTTTAACGCCGTAGCTCTCAAGGAGTTCAGTAGCATCATCGGGATCAAGACCTTTAATTTCATCTTCTAGTTTAGCGCATACAAAAATAGTTCGGGCTGGCGCAACCAGCGCAGTTAGTTCGGCTTTCTTGGCCTCGTCGATCAAAGTATCTTCATCAACATTGAATGCGTAAATGACTGGTTTGGCGGTCAAGAGATGGAGGTCGCCGATAAATTCATCATTCAAGCTTGGCAATTGCGATAGTGGTGTGCCGGCGTTTAAGTGGGTTAATAACTGTTGAAGGTACTCGAGTCCTGCCCGCGCTGCTGGTTTGGCTTTGGATTCTTTTTGCAGCTTAGGCAGGCGATTTTCTATGGTCTGGATGTCGGCTAAAATCAGCTCGGTATTGATGACCTCGATGTCATTTTTTGGGTTGATCTGATCGGCAACGTGAATGACGTCGCCACTTTCAAACGCGCGAACGATATGAACGATTGCTTCGCATTGACGGATATTCGCTAGGAATTTATTGCCCAGGCCTTCGCCCTTGCTTGCGCCAGCAACCAGGCCAGCAATGTCGACGAAAGTAACTGTCGCGGGGATGATTTTTGTGGCTCCATGCAGATCGGCGAGCTTTTGCAAACGATCATCAGGAACGGGAACAATTCCCGTGTTCGGCTCGATGGTGGCGAATGGGTAGTTAGCCGCCAAAATGTCATTATTTGTCAGTGCGTTGAATAGGGTTGATTTGCCGACATTTGGAAGGCCGACGATGCCGATAGATAAACTCATACATTTTATTATACCATCAACAGAGGTAAATACAGTGGCGTTCAAGCATCAAGCCAAGAAGTATCGATAGTATTGAGGCATGCTATTCTATTTCTATAGCCTTTGCATAAAGCTTAATGAGGAGTATAGTAGCCATAACATCACAAACGTAACCGGAATTGTAAGATGATTAACAGGGCCTCGCAATCTTCCAGTGGATTTACTATCGTAGAGCTTCTTATTGTAATTGTCGTAATCGGCATACTGGCATCGATTTCAGTCGTTGCATTTAATGGTGTGTCATTACGCGCGAATAATTCATCGCGAACTTCGATGGCTAGCCAGATGAAGAAGGTGTTTGACATTACGAAAATTGACACTACGATAGGGCAAGTCAAAGCGACTTTACAATATGACACCTGGTACAGGGCGTGTTTAGGGACTGGCTACCCTGATGTGAACAGCGATGGGATTAGGGACTGTGCGGCGTATAATGGTAGTCCATTTGTTTCCGAAACTACCAATTTTAACGCGATGCTAGCAAAGACTGCCGCTGTGCCTTCCATGGCGTCCTATCGTCCTGTCGCTGCAACTAATGGCGATATATACTACGGCCCGTATATATCAAGTATCACGGTAGATGGCGTAGATAGCTTATCGTTAGAGTATTTTCTTGAGGGTACGAATCAGTTATGTACTCTCGGTCCACTTATTTATATAACAGGTGCTGGTGCAGCGACGCTTACGTCTCAGGGTGAGCCGCGCTATACGAGTTCAGCAAACGGCATTACAGTTTGTAAAATTCGAGTAGCTACTTAAATATCGATGCATTTTCCTGCGGGATCAAGTGGCCATACTGTCACTCGAGCAGTCGCATAGTATAGATGACTGCAGGCTAGGGATAACCTCCCGTATGGCCGTAGCGGTTTTTTCGTGCTACCGGAGGTTACGCTATTTACAAATTACAATAAAAATGCTATTATAGTCAGCAATGTGCTGTTTTTTAGCATATGGATCAACACGGTGTTTTGCCGTTTGTCCTTGAAAACCTATTCGTAATATATGAAAGGAGGTGATTGTTTTGGCGCACCGCCAACGCAATCTCCTTGTTCGCACAACCTTCGTTCTGGTCGCCGCCATTCTTTTGGCGGTTCTGATGGTCGCAGGCTTGGTTAAACCAAGCTTCGCGAACGACGAACTCGTCAACACGACTCCCGATGGTGTTGCTTCAGCTGAAACCACACCTATCGAAACGCCGGCAGTGCCGATGGCAGAGGAAACTCCCCAAAAGGAAGATCCCGCTGCTGTCGAACCTGTCGTTCCTGCCGCGCCGGCTCCTGCGCCAGCGCCCGAACCGCTCCTCGACACACCAGCGGCAACCACTCCGATTCAGGAGCAGCCGCTCGCCGAGGCGATTACTCCCGCTGAGCAGCTGGCGCCGATTGTCGCTGATCCGCCCAGTGGAGCAGTTGCAGAAGCTTTGGTTGATGAAGTGCCCGCTCCGGCTCCGTCCGGTTCGGTAACGATTCACCCTAATCCGGACGTCCCCAATTCGGGATATTTTTGGATTGAGGTAAGTGCCAATCAGGGTGCAATCTTCCGCGTTCAGGTTTATTCCGTAGAACACGGGGGGTATATCTTGCTTGGCAGGTCGTATACCGAAACAGCCACCTCTGAACCGATCAGTAAGGTCGCAGAACTCGGCTTTGCCGATCTCGCGCCTGGTACGATCGTGCGGGGGTGCATCGCGGTTCCTTTTCAGGCTGATTTGATCTGTAGCTCCGAGTACACCGTTCCTGGTGGCAACGAGCCTACTGATCCGGTACAGGAAGTCATTGAGGTGACGGCTGAGGCACCGGTCTTTCACGAGGCGGGTATCGGCACGTATGGCCGCATCGAGCTGCCAAACACGCCGGGTCTTGTCTATACGGTGACTCCGGCTGATGCAAAGGAAGGGCCTGTTGAGGTTTCCTTTACAGTTATTGCTGAAACCCCCGAGCGCAAGTATGTGCTCGTGGGTAGCGCGGAGCCGTATAAGGGAAATCTCGGCACTTACATCGAGCCGACGCCGGTCGACCCCAATCCAGGGGATGACCCGGCGAATGTCGACTCGTATGTGTCGGGAACGTTTGATGCTTCGGGTAACGGAACGCTCACTGCAAAGGGTGAGTTTGACCGTGACGCGAATGTATCGTTCGTCGTGACTGATGCTAGTGGAAACGAGCTATCCTCTCAGGATTTCGATCCATGGGATGGCAAGAATCCATTGGTGCTCGATCGGGTGAATCTGACCGAGCATTGCGGCAAAACTATCAAGTGGGCGTGGCTGGAAACCAGTACGTCCGAGAACGCAAGTTCGCAGGCGGTTCTGTTCAACGGCTCTATCGATTTGTCGGCGTGCCCCAATCCATCGGATGGACACGAACATGACGACAACTGCGAGGTTGATGAAGATGGTAACCACACCGGCGGCAACGACGGTGAGCATAACCACGGCGGGTGGACACCTCCTCCGGGTAGCCATAATCAGCCCGGTGGTTGGAATGGTCACGTTGGCGGTCCGGGCTTTTATGGTCCGGGACACCCCGACAATGTCGTTCAGGAAACGGCTACTTTGACGCCTGCGGGCGTTGACGTGTCGACTGGAACAGAATACGAGCCGCTGGCTTCGGTTGGTGGGAACAGTTCTGATCTGGATGAGTCCTGGAACGAGTCGTCGATTGATGATGACGTGCTGGCTTCGACCGGCTTTTCAGTCATCGACTGGCTGATTGCAGCCACGCTGGCGTTGCTGGCAGGTCTGCTTGTTATCGCTGTACGCCGCCGCATGACGACCGTCCAGTAAGTAGCGAACGAGTTTCAAGTCATTACGAATAGGAGCCCCATGGTGTCAATCGGTTTGCGGACGCGTGTCCCATTCTGGTTGGCACCTGGGGCGCTTATTTTTTATAGCTACATATCGCCGTGTCATTTCGACATTGCCGTAGGTAGACGTAAAAATGTATGGGTGATTTTGGGTCGTCGTATTACTAATATCAATGCTTGCGCGAAAGGTGTTGTTTATATTATGCTTATGGTATGACGAAAAAGTTGGGCCGCTTGCTAAATAAACGAGTACTTCTCGGTGCTATTATCGGAATTGTAATTGCGGGGCTGGCCGGCGGGGCGTACTACTTTTATACTCAAAACCAAAAACAGCAGGCGGAAAAGGCTACCGAACAGAAAAAGACTGTCGCCGCTGAACGTAGCAAGCTTGACGATGCGGCATTTCGAGGCGATCGGGATATCGCTGCGGAGTATACGGCACTATCGCAGGCTAACGACTTGGACGCTGCATATAAGATATACGTGTCTGCCGCCCAGAAGCTGACGGACAATACGGCAAAAATCGCACTCTATGAGCAAGCTGTCGCAACCGCGAGCAGAGCTAAGCAGTCGGATCATGCTATTCGGTATGCGGTTATATTAAGCGACTTGGCGAACAACTATCGAGCTTCTGCTAATGCTGCGTATCTTTACGGCGCTAATAAAGATTATGAAAATCAGAAAAAGTATTTACAGAAGGCGATTAGTCAATTGGAGTCGGTGCCAAAAGGGTCGGCTGAATACAGCGATATGAAAGCGTATTACGAAGGCTTACTTGCGAAAGTAGGGGCTAATTAATGTCATTTCGCTCGATAACTAAGCTAGCGCTGTCGTTCACTGTCTTTACGGTGCTCGCGAGTGTCATTATATCGAGCGATAGCGCACAGGCCTATAGTGCAGATGTGTCTGGAGCGAGAGATTATGCAAATGATTTTTGTCCGGACGTCACGTATCCAGAGCAAAAAATTGCTGATGCGATGTGGCTGACTGCGCCGGGTGGCGGTAACCAAGTGACCGTTATTGAAGGTCAATCGCAAGATGTGCCGATTGTTATTAATTTCTTTGCAACTTACTGCGCTAACTGGCCGCAGGGTCATACTAACGGTGCTATTGGTTTGCAGGCTCGTTTGGGTGGCGTCAATCGACTTTCGAGTGCGCCAGGCGGCGTAACGTATGGTCCAAAGACGACGGGGATGGGTGTCCGTTCCGAG
>CAMPJF010000045.1 GCA_946886725.1 uncultured Candidatus Saccharibacteria bacterium
TGGATTTAGCTGGCGGATTGTGCCCGCCGCCAAGTTTCGTGGGTTTGCGAATTCCGTTTCGCCGATAGCACGACGGCGCTCGTTCAATTTTTCAAATTCAGACTTAAGCATCACGATTTCACCGCGAATTTCCGTTCGTCCAATCAAAAACTGCGCATAAGCCTTGTCTTTGCGTAGTCGTAATGGTACGTTCATGATCGTACGAACATTCGCAGTCACATCTTCGCCAACAAAGCTATCGCCACGCGTCACCGCCTGAACCAGTACGCCATCTTGATAAATTAAAGCACACGCTAATCCATCCATCTTGATATCAGCAAAGTACTCATGTCGGCGGCCAGGGAGTATCTTATCCACGCGCGTCACCCATGCCTCTACTTCATCGCGGTCGAAAACATCATTCAGGCTAAGCATGCGGCTACTATGCGTCACCTTCTTAAAACCACCGAGCAGCTCGCTACCGACACGCTGTGTGGGGCTATCCGGTGTAATTAATTCAGGGTGTTCGGCTTCGATTTTCTTTAATTCCCCGAATAGGCTGTCATAAATAGCATCCGACACGGCAGGCTTATCTAATACGTGATAATCGTAGCTGTATCTCGCGATCAGTTCGCGTAGTTCATTTGCTCGGTCATTAGGCTGGGAGGGCGTCATCTTCTACGACCTTTCGATAGAATAGATAGACATAGCTCGCTATCCATACAATAGTAATCGATCCCATCACAAGCAATGTCACGGGTACGATTGGCATCCATGAAACCGCCTGCCAGACACTTTTTAACCAGCCATCAAACAAGATAATTGGAATCACAATAATCACCCATGTTAATGCCAGAGTAAGCAGCATCCAGATTAAACGTAGCAGGATGCGCAGTCGCCTTCCGACAACCAAGTCCCCTGCGGTGCGGATTGCCTGCATCGGGTACATGCCAGGCAGGGTAACAACAACGAGCGCGATTAATGTCGTCGTAATCCAATAAAGCGAAAGGATCGCGAGAAGCGCTGCAACCGACCAAAACATCATTGACTCGACGCCACCTTCAAGCAGACCTGAGGATACCGCCGAACTATATCCGAATAGCGCTAACGCCAAAGGAAGCATCTGTAGAACAATCAGGGATGCGACAAAGAATGTCGAGATAATTGGTGCCCCCGCGCCATATAGGCCATCACGCATTTTTGGCTTGCGTCCTGCCAATATAGCGCGCAGTAGCCAGACCGTCGTCAGCCACGCTAATAAACCTAGTATTGTTGCATATATCTGCGCACTCGCTCCAACAGCCGATCCGTTATACGCGCCCGATATTCCACCTACCAGCAACAGCCCGGCCTTGCCAATCTCCCCCCAGGCCCCCCGGAAAATATCCGCATTCGACTCATTCACTGTTTCACGCATTTGCGCGTACAGGTCTTCGGAAGACAGGTTGGTTATAGCGATCGTAAGAATTGCGTAAACGAGCACCATATACAAGAAAACTTTTTTATTTTTCCAGAGCGTCATATTGACATAATGAGTAAACGCAATGTAGCCAGGAATATTGAGCGAGCGCGCATAATCGCGTCGATACGTGCGCCGAAAACTTCGATGTGGACGGCGACCAAGAAAGTCGTGCGCCCGTGCTCTAGCAGAAGCAATCGCACGGCTATCGAAAATTCGTCGCCAAGTCTTTAGGATGATGTTCGCGCTGTCATTACGTGCAGCCGATTTTGTTTGAGATTTTTTATTAGTAGTGGGCATGAAAGTGTTCTATTTAAAATTTATCGGCGTTCTGTCGCAGACGTGCGATACGTTCCTCAAGCGGGGGATGTGTACTGAAAAGCTTACTAAAAAAGCTTGGTTTAAGTGGATTATTGAAAAACAAGTGAGCTGATGCGGTATGCTGTTTTTGCATCGGGCGGCCGTACTCAGCCAGTTTTCCAAGAGCACTTGCGAGGCCTTCAGAATCACGCGTCGTCAACACACCGGACGCGTCAGCAAGATATTCTCGCTGACGACTGATTGCCATCTGCACCATACCTGCAATGATTGGCGCCAAGACGATTAATACAATTCCAATAACCAGCACGACTGGATTAACATTCTCTCGGCGATCACTAAAAAAGAACATGCGAATGGCAATATCCGATAAAATCGCAATTGCACTCACTAGTCCAAAGGCAATCATACTCACGCGAATATCATAGTTACGAACATGACTCATCTCGTGCGACATAACTGCTTCCAGCTCACGATCGTCCATCACCTCCATGATACCCGTCGTTGCTGCAACAACCGCATGTCGTGGATCTCGACCAGTAGCAAATGCATTGGGAGCTGGATCATCGATAACATATACCTTTGGTGTAGGCATTCCATTTGCAATAGCAAGGTTTTCAACCATACGATAGAGGCGTGGATTATCGCGCTTTTCGATCTCGCGTGCACCAGTCATCGCTACAGCCAATTTCGCCGCAAGAAAGTATTGAACGAGTGCATAAACCGCGGACGCTCCAATTATCCAATACGCAAGCGAAGGCGAGCCATTAATGTAACTTACGGCCCAGCCGATTGCGCCGATTAGTCCAACGAACACAGCCATAATGATGACTGTGTTCCTTTTATTGGCGGCAACTGCATTATACATCGCGCTACATTAATTCCGCTTAAAATTTAACTTCGACTGGCTTTTCAACTGAAGCCATGTCTTCGACTTCAAAGAACTCGCGTTGAGTAAAACCAAGCATACCAGCAAACATATTATTAGGAAATACTTGAATTTTCGTGTTTAGATCGCGTACGCCACCGTTATAGAAACGACGTGAAGCCTGGATCTTATCTTCAGTATCGACAAGCTCTTGTTGTAGCTGAAGGAAATTCTCGTTAGCTTTTAGGTCAGGGTATGATTCGGCAACCGCAAACAAACTCTTCAAGGCGCCTTCGAATTGATTTTCAGCGGCTGCAGTTTCTTTGACGCCTTGCGCGTTCATTGCATTTGCGCGAGCTTCGGTGACTGCTTGAAATACACCAGATTCATGCGCAGCATAGCCCTTTACGCTATTAATAAGGTTAGGGATCAAATCGAGTCGACGCTTTAATTGAACGGTGATATCGCTCCAAGCCTCGTCCACACGAATTTTTAGTGTCACCAAACCGTTATAGGTGACCCACAAGAATATGCCCAATACGGCAATAAGTCCTAATACGATCCAAAGTCCCAACATTTCTTATATTCCCCTTATTTTTCTACTAATTGATACTTCTATTGTAGCATTTAACACGAAAAAACTCGACCCATTGCTGGACCGAGTCTGATCAATTCTGGTGCGCAGAGCGGGACTTGAACCCGCACGACCTATTGGTCAAGAGATTTTAAGTCTCTCGTGTCTACCAAATTCCACCATCCGCGCATGTACTTTGTATAAATAAATATACCATATGGAGGCACGTATGGGAGTCGAACCCATTTAAAAGGTTTTGCAGACCTCCACGTAACCGTTCCGTCAACGCGCCATCTGTTTAGATATTATAGCAGACGCAAAGTGTTTTCGTAGGGCTTCGGCCAAATAAAAAAGAGATCTATCGATCTCTGTTCTATGTGGTGCGCGAAAGAGGACTTGAACCTCCACGTCCCGAAGGACACCAGCCCCTCAAGCTGACGCGTCTACCAATTCCGCCATTCGCGCATAAGGGTGATTAACCTTGACGATTATAACGATGTTACGGCGTTTTGTAAACCGGCTCCTGGTTAACACTCCAATACAGCACATTCGCATACCTATCGCCCGCTGTCACTAAACTAGTTTCAGAGTCGATCGTTTTGACCTGTTTACTGGCGACGTATTCAGAGACAGATTGGTAGAGTCCGATTGCTGGAACATCTGCAATCCACTGTTTAGCGAATGCAATATATTTTGCATTTCGAAGGTCTGGCTCAATTCGCGAACGGGCGCTCGCGAGTGCGGCATCGGCTGTCGTATTTTTATAGTTTGAAAAGTTATAGCCGTTTGGATTAGCTTGTGACGTATGCCAATATGCGTACACGTCTGGATCGGCGCCGATAGCCAACTCGTACAACAGCACATCGTAACTGCGAGGCTGCAAGACGTTTTGGATAAAATTACTTGTGCGATCCGCAGTATCGATAACGTTCGTATTGACCGTAATGCCCAATTGTCGCCATTGCCCAACTAATACTTCGAGTGACTTCTCGTAAATGGCATTTTTTGTCGTTGCCACCGATAATGTTAGCGGCTGGCCCGCATCATTCTTGCGCACACCACCTACCAACTTCCACCCCGCTCCGTCTAATAGTTCCGCGGCGCGCTTATCATTAAAGGCGGGCGGTTGCGGCACATCACTGCCGGTCAATTGCCCACGAACAAACGGAAGATCCAGTGCTGGCTTTTCAAGAACGGTATCCTTCGACTTGTCATTAGGTGCCTCTGGTGAAGGCACGCTGACGCGCAAACTTTTGCGAATCGCTGCCGTGTCCGTACCTAATTGCAGCGCCTGTCGTATTGCTTTGTCTTTCAATACCGGCGAATCAACGTTCAAAAGTGCATACACGCCACCATTGATCGGCCGAGATACAATAGTATAATCTTTCATATCGACGCTACGAACCTCAGCAGAGGTTAGTCCGGCCGCCGCGCTAACTTCACCCGTTTTAAGTGCCTTAACGATTGCTTCTTGCTTGTCATAAGCATGCACCTCGAAACGGTTAATGAGTGGCGCTCCCTTGTAGTAATCAGCAAATGCGGTCATATTAACTGCGCGATGCCCTGCTGTACCTATGGTTTGCAGTAGACGATAACTAAAAGGACCGCTACCGACAGGTGCGCGACTGAAGACATTTTCCCGAATCGTACCAGGTTCGACCCTGCCGAGAATATGTTCAGGCAATACAGCAAACGTTAACGCGTGCGAGAATGCCGCGTAAGATACAGGTAATTGAAATTGTACCGTCGTGTCGTCCAGCGCCTTTACTTTAACATCCTGCCAATTACTACGGAGTGGCGAGCGAGTCGCGGGGTTTTTTATCAGGTTAACAGTAAAAGCGACGTCGTTAGCGTTCACTCGCCTACCATCATGCCACAGCGCATCGGAACGGATAGTGACAGTATACGTCGTGCCCGTGTCGTCGATACTCGTATTCTTCGCCAGGTCCCCACGAAGGTGACCGGACTGATCGTAGTGATACAACGAAGAGAACATCAGCTGGCTGGCGGCAATTTCCGGGTTAGATTCTGCATAGAGCGGGTTTAGCGTATCGATATATCCAAGCGACGCTTCCGCATACGTGCCGCCGCTCGCAGCACCAGTCGTTTGATAGCTGCGCTGAAACCACATAAGTTGCAAGCCGACGATCGCGATCATCACCCCGACCAGCGCCAGCCAGCCAATAATATGCCGACGAACATCCCGCATATTATCCAGACGGCTAACGATAAACTTGTGCGCATGACGCATAGTCGCACCTTCTGCCTTTTTGACACGCTTCGATAGCTTTTTATGGTCAAAGTTTATCTTTTGAAGCTTACGCCACCCACGCTTTTCGTCAGACATTTATACCTCCTATACGCCAAAAGCCGGCAAGAGCAGGCCAATCAGAATCGACAAGACAAAAATCACCGCTAGCACGATAGACGCTTCGAACAGATTCTTATCCAAGCCACGACGAGTCGTGTATAGCTCGCCCGAACTACCAAAGCCCGCACCAAGGCTCGCGCCACGCTGCTGTAGTAATATCGCTAGAATCATCAGCAAAGCTGATCCAATGGTTACAATTTGTAAAATACTATCAATATTCATTATTCTCTCTCCCGTTGACGCATGTATTGTAATTCTAATACACCACTAACTATATAGTTTACCAGACTGAGCACTATTCCCGTAATCATCGAATAAAGGAAGGTCATTTGCAAGCCGGGTGCGAGTTTTAGCGATATATACACCATCAAACCGTTGACGACGATCATAAACAATCCAAGTGTCACTAAAATGGCCGGTAGCGAAAGAATTATGACAATCGGGCGAAGCACTGCATTAATAACAGAGAAGATAAGACCCGCAACCAAAAACACCCACGTATTTGCCGTTAGCTCAGCGTCACTATATCCGGTGCCGAAAACCCGTACTGCTACCCACAGTCCAAACGAATTCAATATCCATCGCAGGATAAACAAAGAAAATTGTCTTTTCATAAACTGTCCTTTATTGTAGCTACTTTTTATAAATCTGTCGAGAGCCGCTTGCTCAAATTATCATTGCCCGAGACGGTCACTAAAATATCATCCTCTATGCGCACGCCAATCCCTTCTTCGGGAACATATATGCCAGGCTCAACCGTCAGCACCATACCCGGTTGCAGATACTTTGGACCGCCCAAGCTATCGTGAACATCCACACCCAGACCATGGCTGATCGCGTGAGGGAAGTATTTATGATAGTTCTCTTTATCATCATGCCCCGACATCAGACCAAGCGACAATAGTGCTTCGATCATAATCTCGTCGACATCCTTTTGGTATTGCTCCACCGTAACATTTGGCTGAATCAAACGGATAATTTCCTGTTGCGCTTGCTGCACTGCTGCGTGAACATCGATTTGCCGCTTGGTCGGCTCTCCGTACGCGTATGTACGCGTAATATCCGCCGCATACCCACCCGCGCGAGCACCAATATCCAGCAGCAGTAACTGACGCTTCTTTAATTTATCGCTATTCGCAACGTAATGAAGCGTGCAAGCATTGCCCCCGGCCGCAACGATTGGGTCATACGCATGCCCATTCGCGCCGTGCATGCGAAAATAATAATTAAACTCCGCTTCGACCTCGTGCTCATAATGACAGCTTGCTAATTTCTTTTTTACCGTCTCAAACCCATCGATGGTCACGGAAATTGCTTTTCTCATAGCATCGATTTCATCCGAAGTCTTTATCGCTCGCAGCTGCGCTAACTCTTTTCGGCAATCTTGGACCGTCGTAAATAGTCGACTGACATGTTCACGAATCGACTTAATTGCTGGATTTAAAGTAAAATCCAAATGTTCGGCGTGAGGCTGTTCGCCCAGAGCATACACCACGCTATGCTTTTTACTTAGATCCCGCAGCATCGTCTCGGCTTCGTCGCGAGAGATAACCCCAGTCACACCACTCACTTCCTTGGCAAGTTCGGCAGATAAACTGCCGTCAAAAATTTCGTGAGATTGACTGACGGAAGGTGCAACCAGCCAACTTTTATTACGACTTCCATCAATTATCAGCCACCAATCGGGATATTCAATGCCTGTCAGCCACCAAAAATTAGCCTCTTGTTCAAAAAGAAATGACATATCGTTACTGCGCTGCATTTGCGAGTAGCCAGATAATACGACAACTCCGCCGTTCAACCTCTCGATGAGTCGTTGGCGATTTGTCGTGAAGAAAGTGCTTTTCATTGTTCAATCTTATCACTTTCTCGCCTTACGTTAATAGCTTATAACAATACTTTTACGGTCGCACATACCAGGTATATAGGTGGCTTAAGGTGCAGTAATCTGCACAGCCGTTGATGAGTTACCGGCTGGTCCATTACCTAAAGGCCCAAGTCCCCAGCAAAAGCCTTCACTATTTGCAACGACACATGTATTTGAATGACCTGCCGCAATTGCAGTTATCGTCTTGCCGCCCAGCGCACCCGTAGTGGTTACCGCTACTGGTATGGAGCTTTTGGTCGTCGTATTATCACCTAGTTGGCCTGCATAATTATCACCCCAGCAATATACATCTCCCGACGCCACCGCGCATGCATGGCTACCTGCCGATATTGCAGTCACCGTCTTGCCCGCCAGTACACCCGCCGTGCTAACAGCGACTGGCGCCGTGGCCGCTACAAGCGTGCCATTGCCCAATTGACCGTGCACGTTATTACCCCAACAATATACGCCACCGTCCGCAATAACACAGTGATTAAAATACCCACCCGCTACAGCAGTCACAGTTTTGCCCGCAAGCACACCTGTGTCAGTCACAGCCGTAGGAGTTGAACTGTTTGAGGTTGTAGTTTTTCCCAGCTGCCCATCAACGCCAGATCCCCAGCAGTAAGCCTTGCCGGAAGCAACCGCACATGCAGAGTCCCTTATTAGTGATATCGCTGTTGGCACCTTACCACTTAGGGCGCCAGCCGTGCTAACGGCAACCGGAGCCGTATAATAAGATGTATTTCCGACACCTAATTGGCCGTAAAAATTAGCTCCCCAACAATATATTGCACTGTCGGCGATAACACAATATGTATGCGCACTTCCCGAGATCGCCGTAACCGTCTTGCCCGCCAATACGCCTGCGGGATGCAATGTATTCATTGCCACTGGAACGTTACTACGCTGCATAGGGAGCGTATCCTTACCTAAGACCGCCCAGCCGCCATTCAAATCAACGCTCCAGCCCCAACAATAAACAGCACCGTCGGCAATTGCACAAGTGGATGATGCGCCCACTGCGATCGCTGTCACTGTTTTACCGGCCAATGCGCCGCT
>CAMPJF010000046.1 GCA_946886725.1 uncultured Candidatus Saccharibacteria bacterium
ACTTGGTTGACGCATTAATAAAGATCGGCGCAGGTGATGTACTCATCGAAACTATCGGTACGCCACCACCACCAAAAGACGAGACAGCCGCGGCTGTAGCTGCTATTATGGGTGGAGGAGAAGAAGTGAGCGTAGGCGAATAACCGTTTAACTACAAATATTATGGCGACTAAAGAAGTAGCGGCCGGAAAAGTGCCACCCCAAAATCTTGACGCCGAGAAGTCATTACTCGGTGCTGTTTTAATTGACGAGGAAACACTCGCCGATATTAGCGAACACGTCAAGCCAAAAGATTTTTACGATAAACGCCACGCCACAATCTTTGCAGGCATGACACGTCTGTACGAGCGACACAAGCCGGTCGACTTACTCACACTTAGCGACGAATTAAAGAAAAAGGACGAGCTTGATGTCGTCGGTGGTTCAGCCTATCTCACCGAACTGACGAATTACGTCCCAACCGCAGCACACGCCGAAGCGTATGCTGAAATGGTATCATTAAAGGCCGTCAGACGCCGCTTGATCAAAGCGAGTACGACCATTAGTGAGCTAGGCTACGACGAGGATAACACGACTCAGGAACTGCTTGAAAAAGCCGAGGCCGAACTGTTCAGCGTTAGCGATCAGTCACTCAAACAAGACCTTGTTGCGATCGAAACCATCCTCAACGACAGCTTTGATCGCATGGAAGAGCTACACCGGAATAAAGGTGCGCTACGCGGCGTACGCACTGGTTACCGCGACCTTGACAATATGACCGCCGGGCTGCAACGATCCGACCTTATTATCCTCGCAGCCCGTCCAGCCATGGGTAAAACCACACTCGTGACCAACCTTGCGTACAATGTTGCAACCGTTGCCAAACAAGCCGTTCTGTTCTTTAGCCTCGAGATGAGTAAAGAACAGCTGGTTGACCGTATGCTCGCCGACGCATCAGGTGTCGATGCGTGGAATATTCGTACTGGTAATCTATCCGACGAAGACTTCTCAAAACTATCAGATGCGATGGGCGAGATGGCCGAAGCGCCAATCTTCATCGATGACACGCCAGGCGTATCAGTCCTAGAAATGCGCACCAAAGCTCGACGTATTGCCCATGAGCAGCCAATCGGACTGATTATCATCGACTACCTCCAACTGATGCAGGGCAGCGGTAAGAACGACGGCAACCGCGTGCAAGAGGTGAGTGAAATCTCCCGTGGACTTAAATTGATCGCCCGTGAATTAAATGTACCTGTTATTGCATTGTCTCAGCTTTCTCGTTCAGTCGAATCTCGCAGTCCGCAGATTCCACAGCTTGCCGACCTGCGTGAATCGGGATCTATCGAGCAGGATGCCGACATCGTCATGTTCATTTACCGCGAAGCGTACTATAACCCCGAAACCGAACGTGAAAACATTACCGACCTCATCATTGCTAAACACCGTAACGGTCCCGTCGGCAAAGTTGAGCTATACTTCCACCCTGAACGTCTTCGCTTTATGTCTCTCGACAAGCGACACGACGACTAGGCTAGCCGCGGTATCTCTACCTGTCGCGCCGCGTTGTATTTGATATCGAATTAGTCGACAATATTTCCATACCCTCACTTCGCCGTGCTGTCTCAGGACGAAACGCATCAATCGCTCGCTATGGGAATACTAAGGTTTTCCCATACTCTCGCTTACTCGTGCTATAATCGTAAGTAATTTATGGGTAAAAAAATAACGGATTACGTCCTATACCGCTGGCGCTATATTATCGGATATAGCATTATAGGCATTTCAATCGTCGGCCTACTTTTACTTGCCGGCCTTAATATTCCTGGCGGAATCAATCAAGCCGAAGTAAACTCGGTTGTCGCAAGCCACAACTTGTCAGTAAAATCATTAGAAGCATTCGACCCTAAATCGGTCATAAATCTGCCATACAACACACTGCAGCGGCTATCGACCGAATTGCTTGGGGTTACTAACTTTAGTATCAAACTTCCTTCGCTTATCCTAGGTGCGCTGTCGGCGCTTGGTATGATACTACTGCTTCAAATGTGGTTTAGGCGCAACGTCGCAACCTTAACCACACTTCTCGTCATAACGACCGGCCAGTTCTTGTTTGTCGCACAAAATGGCACGCCTAGCATCGTATATATTTTCTGGTCTGTGTGGCTGCTACTGGCGGCAATGATGGTGTCACGCCGGGCATCACATTTACGTTTGTGGAAGATTGTATTATTTGGCACCGCAGCGCTCAGTCTGTATACGCCACTAAGTATCTATATCCTTGTTGCACTCGCCAGCGCCGTCGCATTGCACCCGCATCTACGCTACCTCGTTCGGCAGTTACTAAAAGCCAAAGCAAACGTAGCAATCGCCATTTTTTGTGCACTAATCGCCATAGCCCCCTTGGCATATGCAATCTATAAAGACCCCTCGGTTGGCTTAACATTATTAGGCGTGCCACAAACGATGCCAGATATTGTGTCTAATTTATTCGTTTTACTAAATCAATACTTTAGCTTCAGTCAACCAAGCGCGGGCGTATTAATGACTCCGATTTACAGCCTTGGCGCAATGATACTCATCGTACTGGGTATTATTCGTCTTTCAACAACAAATTACACAGCCCGCAGCTACATAATTACCGCTTGGGTAATCTTACTACTGCCCGTACTCCTTATCACGCCTAATTTCAGCACTATTACATTCGTTCCAGCAATGCTACTAATGGCGATGGGCGTAAGCTCACTCCTGCGAAGTTGGTATCAGCTATTTCCCCGTAATCCTTATGCGCGTATCGTTGGCCTGATACCCTTAACAATACTTATCGGTGGAATGTTTATTTCCGGCGTCGGACGATACACGTACAACTACCTATATAATCCGGCCACTGCGACGTATTTTTCACACGACCTACAACTGATCAACGAACGATTAAGTACGAAGAGTCGTGGCACTATAACAATTGCCGTCAGCCCATCCGAAAAGGCATTTTATGACATAGTCGCCCAAAAGCATTCAAATGTCACAATTACCGCGGACAAACCAGACCTGAAGTCGCCAACAACTATCGTGAGCCATTCGGCACGAAAACTCTACGCACTTGCACCGCCAAATCAAATCGTGACCGACCAACGTTCGGATCTTGCTGATAGGTTTTACATCTATAAAACTGATCAAAAATAACGTATACTATTAGAATAAACAAGACAGAGGAGACAGAATATGGCATTTGATAAAATGAAAATGTTGAATGATTTACGTAAGGCGCAAAAAGATCTTGCAAAGGAAATTATTGAAGTAGTAGCAGGTGACGGTGCTGTTACCGTACAGATCAACGGTGAGTTGAAAATTAAAAGTGTCAAAATCGACCCTGCAATGGTTGACCTAGATGATATTTCCGAACTCGAACACTGGATTGAAATCGCTGTCCGTGACGGTCTCGCAAAGGCGCAAGAAGTTGCCGCTGAGAAAATGAAGCCATTAATGGGCGGCCTAGGCAACCTCGGCCTGTAAATTAACCAATGGCGCAGCTACTTCCCGCAGCGCTCCTTCGCGCAATTGACGAACTAGGACGTCTTCCTGGCGTAGGCGCTCGCACGGCTGAGCGCTACGCGTATTTCTTGTTGCGCAGCGATAGTCACACTGTCGATAAGATCGCTTCGACAATCGCCAGCCTCCATGCCGGCGTAGCAACCTGTCCGATCACGTTCGCACTGATTGACGCAGACGAGAAAGTGTCACCGCTATATAGCGACGCTGACCGCAATAAAAAACTCATCGCCGTCGTCGAGGAGCCGCTCGATATTATCGCTCTAGAGCGCACAGGGCAGTACCACGGCACCTACCATGTCCTTGGCGGCGCAATATCGCCGATCGACGGCATTGGGCCCGAACAGCTCCACATCCCTGAACTGATCAAGCGTATCGTCGATGATGAAGTAGAGGAACTGATCATTGCAACCAATGCGAGCGTCGAAGGAGAATCGACTGCCTTGTTTTTGCAACGACACATTCAAGAGCAGGGGATTAGCGTAAAAATGAGTCGACTAGCGCGCGGGCTCCCCGTTGGGGTTGACCTCGAATATGCCGATCAGATCACCTTAACGCATGCACTCGAAGGTCGGCGAATCCTCTAAGGTCTATTACACATTCTGTGCTCATTCAGCCCTCAAAGAATCTACCGAGCAATTACGTTAAAACAACGTATTTAACATTTCGTCAAAAAAACATGTTCATAATTATATTACCTCTGTTATAATTAGATAAATGTCATTTCATGAGAATCAATTTTCGATCCGACGACCCCTGCACGAAGAAAGTATAGGGCAGGTTCATGATGCAATGGAGAATCTACCACCCGGAATGGTCGCGCCGCGCGCCGATCGGGGATTAGGATTGACACTCATCGAGCGCAGCTTCATATCACATAATATGGGCCGTCGACGCTGGCACGCTCCGCAAACTCGCTACGATGAAATCTTCCGTCCTATCGTACGCTCGTCACTAGAGCAGCAAGACTTACGCGTTAATGACGTGCGTTACTTTGGCCGCAATCTTGGCCGCATCAGTCTGGCGCTCGTTCTAGACGACGCAGATGAAGTCCTTTCACACGAACATGCCGCCTACAGCAAGCGTATTCAACCAATCAAAAAGATGGGCTCGCTTGCATTTGTTCCACACATCACTGTCGGCAGCATCCCGTACGAGCACGCAACCTCTTCATTACTCTCTACACTTGAAGAAAACATGCCCGAAACTATCACGCTTCAACCTGTGCAAACCAAGGATATTCGATATCTGCCATACACCATGCAAGAAGCCATCAGTTTCCATAATGGCATCGCTCCGCCGGAACGGCCCGTACACGTATCAAGCCAACCCAATCACGAACCATCAACACTTCCTATGCTGTTATCGCACCCGATTGAATTTTTACACTCACTTCGCAGGGAGCGCGAAGTAACCGCTGACATGGACATAGTTGAATAATACGAACGCGCACACGCAATCTGACAGTCACAGCAGATACCTCTGTTATAATGAAAAGATGTTCGATACCGCAAAACAACTCATCCTAGACGCAAAAAAAATTATTATTATCCAAGCCGAAAATCCCGATGGAGATTCCCTAGGAAGTTCGATTGCACTCGAAGAATTATTAGGCGATCAACAAAAGGATGTCGTCATGTATTGTCCTGTAGAAATACCGAAATACATGCGCTACATTCAGGGGTGGGATAGGGTAGTTACCCAATTTGATTCAACTGCAGATCTTGCTATCATCGTCGATACCGCAGCGGATGTGCTCATTACAAAAGTGCTTGAAACACCCGGTGTGCGCCATTTCCTCGAATCCCACCCCGTACTTGTCATTGATCATCACACGACCGAATCGAATCTATCATTCGACCATGCAATGCTTTCACAAGATGCGGTAGCAACAAGCGAAGTCATCTATAATCTTGCTGTACACTGCAATTGGCAGATAAATGCCCGAGCCGCAGAAAATATGCTTGTCGCTATTTTATCCGACAGCCTTGGACTTTCGACACAAAACGTTACTGCAGATACATATTTTGTCGCCGGCAAGCTCACCGAACTTGGCGCGAAAGTCTCTGATATCGAAGACCGTCGCCGAGAATTCATGAAGAAATCACCTGAAATTCTGGCTTATAAAGGTGAATTAATAACACGTATCGAGTATTTACTGGATGGTAAATTAGCAATCGTCCACATACCTTGGGATGATATCCAAAAATACAGTGATCAATACAACCCAAGCGTTCTTGTACTGGACGAGATGCGTCTGGTCGAGGGTGTCGAGCTGGGCGTCGCAATCAAAACATACCCTGATGGAAAAATCACTGGCAAACTTCGCGCCAATACACCGATTGCTGAACAGGTCGCTGGGTTCTTTGGCGGTGGCGGCCACAAATACGCAGCAGGCTTTCGTGCATACGAAAGCTACGATACAATCGTAGCAGAACTAGTAACCGCAACGGACAAGGCACTAAAAAATCATGACGCTCCATCTGCATAACACGCTAACCAAAAGGACTGAAGAATTTATTCCACAAAATGGCAACAAGGTGCTGCTGTATACATGCGGCCCGACCGTTTATAACTACTTGCATGTCGGCAACTGGGCGGCATACATCTACTGGGACATCCTCGTTCGAACGCTTGCGGCAAATAATTTTGACGTCGAGCGCGTCATGAACATTACCGACGTCGGCCACTTAACTGGCGAAAATGAAGGCGACGCCGACACTGGTGAGGATAAATTACAAAAGGGCGCACGCCGAGAGGGAAAAACTGCCTGGCGAGTCGCCGAAATGTACTCGGAAGATTTTTTGGCTGGCATGGAAAAACTCGGAATGCTACTGCCCGAACATGTTACCAAAGCAACTGACTTCATCCCCCAACAACTTGATCTTGTTCGCATATTAAAGGAAAAAGGATTTACCTACCAAATTAACGACGGCATTTATTTCGATACGAGCAAGTTTCCGAGCTATGCTGACTTCGCTAGCCTCGACCTAGAGGCGCAAAAGGCAGGAGCTCGCGTTGAGTTCAACACCGACAAACGTAACCCAAGCGATTTTGCCTTGTGGAAGTTCAGTTCAGTGGGCGAGAAGCGCGACATGGAATGGCAGACACCTGATGATTTACTCGAACTACCACAACACGACGATGATGATCAAAAAATAATGGGATTTCCTGGCTGGCACCTAGAATGTTCGGCAATGTCTATGTCCATTTTAGGCCCGACACTCGATATTCATACTGGCGGCATCGATCATATTCCAGTGCATCACACTAATGAGATTGCGCAAAGCGAGAGCGCTAGCGGTGTACGTTTTTCTAACTATTGGCTGCACAATAACCATATAAAATCAAACGGCACAAAAATCAGCAAAAGCTTAGGCAACGGCTACACCCTGCAAGACCTAGCCGAGCGCGGATTTACACCAATGGATTACCGCATGTTCGTTTTGCAAAGCCAGTACCGCAGCGAAGGTAATTTTACGTTTGAAAACTTGATGGCGGCAAAGAACCGACTTCACCACTGGCGCAATATCGCAGTCCTGCGTCATCAGACGCACGATACGTTGACTGACGACGGCGATAAGACAATCTCATTGCTTGCGACCTCGCAGGCAATCGTCGAGGCTCTCAGTAACGATCTCAATACACCCGATGCGCTACGCGTGATTGATCAGGCCTTTGCAAAATTCGACGGGAAAAGTCTTAAAGACATTCACCAACATGGCCTACGGCAAGCGCTTGAAACAATAGATGCAACACTAGGGTTGCAATTACTCGACTCTACACCTGATATAGACGACGCCGCTAAACAACTTATCGTTGCGCGACAACGCGCCCGAGACGAGAAAGACTGGACAGCGTCCGATCGTATCAGGGATGAATTATCCAACCTTGGTATCCTCATCCGCGACACGAACAGCGGCAGCATCTGGGAATATGCTGAAAACAATTAGTTTTTGTTCTATACTAGATTTGTTATTCGTTCCTACCAGTAGAAAGACACGATCATGGCGATGAAGAAAAGCAACGCTCAGACAGCTAGCGTTAAAAAGCCGCTAGGTAAGTCCTCGAGCTCGGGGGCTAAGCATGTCAAAGTCGACAAATATAAAGCAAAGGCTGATTTGACACGCGCAGATCGCCAGAAGCTCGTCGACAGCCTGCCGTCCAGTCAGGGTCTACCGACTTCTAACAAGTCACCAAAGACAGACAAGAAAAAAGTCGAAGCACCGTAATCACTGCGTTACGATGCTAGCCACAATGACTAAGGTTGTCGAAAATTTGGAACGAATAAACCCCGCCAGGCGCAATGCTTCGCGGGGATTATTCTTTGGGGATACTACTAGTTATCGCCCTGTAATTTCTTTACAAGTTTCGCAAGCGGCTTTTCGCTGGTGTCACGATTATCTTTAGCGCGACTAAGATACTCTTCAAGCAGGACTTTGATACAACCTGCAATCGGAATCGAGATGATACCGCCCGCTAGACCAAACACGTATAACCCAATCGTTACTGACGCAAGGACTGCTAATGCAGAGAGCTCAACCTTCTTCGACTGGATAGTCGGCGAAACGTAATTGTTTTCAATCTGTTGATATACGATAAAGAAGATAATAAATATCACACCAGCCGTAACATCGTTGAAGAGCAAAAGTAACGATATCAATATGCCAGCGATTGTCGCACCAAACATCGGGATGAGCGAAAGCGTGAACGCGATCGCTGCTGCAGGTAGTGCAAGGTTAGTCGGTACGTTCAAGAACAGACTCAGAATAAAGACCGTCAAACCAGACAACAAGCCGCCAATCCCCGAAACAGTCAACTGTCCCGTCACATATCCGGTTACGAC
>CAMPJF010000047.1 GCA_946886725.1 uncultured Candidatus Saccharibacteria bacterium
GTCCTCTAGTTGTACGCCGTAGTCACTGATCATTTGCTGGTGTAGAGGCTCTAGGTCATGGTCAAGGCGTACTTTATAAGTCTTGGTCTTGGCGAATTTAGGATGAGTTAACCGGTAGGTAAAGTCGCCGTCGTTCGTCATAAGGATAAGCCCCGAACTAGCAAAGTCGAGACGGCCCACCGTTTTGAGGTGATGGTATTTAGGGGGAAGCAGTTCGTATACCGTCGGGAGCCCCCCTTGTGAGACGCGTGAACAGACATATCCAGCTGGCTTGTTAAGTGCAAGATATTGAAATTGAGTATCGGCACTAATCGGTTTGCCGTTCACGATAACTTTGTCGTCTTCTGCGATGCGTGCGCCGAGATTAACGACGATATCGTTGACTTTGACGTAGCCACGTTCGATGTATTCGTCGGCCTCGCGGCGAGAAAATCCTAGGTGGAGTGCGAGGTATTTATTAAGCCGAATTGTTTTTTCAGGGTTGAGTGAAGTCATTATGACTCATTATAACATCTTTAGATGCGTGGCTCGGGCTGAGGAGTGCTAGGCGTACCCTCTGGTTCTGCTGGATGAGAGGTTGGTTCTGTAGGATCGTCAAAGACGACGGCTGAAGCGCCGTGCATCTGAGGTGCTACTGGAGGGGTTGCTGGCATCGATGCATCTGGAGTTTGCGGGTCGTGCGGTGTTGCAGGAGCGGGCGCCATTGCTGGAAAGGCTGCAGGGGCAGCTGGCTGCGGTAGTGGATTGGCCGATTGTGGCATTGGAGGTTGCGGGGCTGACGGAATAGAATTTACGGCTGGTGCTTGATCACGACCAAGCTCTTGGTCCATTAAGCTACCCAAGTCTGGCTTTGGAAGGCCGGCCGGTGCGACGGGATGAATAATCCGATCACCCAGATTAGCAGGACGCGGTGTTGAAAACGGCGCGGTCGGCTGTGGCATGCCCGAAGGTGCTGCTGGCGTGACTGGTTGTGGCTGAAGTGTTGGCTGTGGGGGTGTTGGCGAAGGCGTCTGGTAGGTTGGCGCTGGCTGACGAGGTGGAATGCCTGGTGTGTTACTGCGAGGAATTGCGCTAGGCGCTGGAGTGCCAAAGGTTTGTGCTGGCGTCGGGCTAGTGACTGGAGCGTCGCCAAGGACTTCGTGGACCGTGCGGACAACGTCCTCGATGCCTACTTGCGACTTGACGAGGTATCGGTCGGCGCCGAGTGCTTGGCCGCGAGCACGCTGATCTTCGCTGCTGAGCGCGGTCATCATGATAACTTTGATATTTTTTGTTTCAGTGGTTGAGCGCAGAATGTCCAGCATATCAAAGCCGCTGATTTTTGGCATCATGACGTCACTGACGATTAATTCAGGGCGTTCTTTGATTGCCATAGCGAGTGCTTCTTCGCCGTCGCCTGCCGACACGATATCGTATCCTTCAGCTAGGAGGCGTACGCCATAAATTTCGCGCAGGCTTTTGTCATCTTCTACCAGTAGTACTTTGGTCATATTACCCCTATTGTACTCAACTGCAAACGAAAATGCTATAGCTCTTATGGTTTATTTTTTATTTTAACGACGAGGTGGGACCGATGGACCTTCACCCCTGTATTGAGTGAATTGCGAAGGGTTTTGCTCGATGGCGCTTAGTGGTGTGTTGGGTTGGGGCCGCGAGGATAATGGCCGAGGAATTTCTTGCGTGTACTGCGGTGGCAACTGCTGAGATGGTTGCTGCGGCAATACTGGCGCTGCCTGCGGCGCAGGTTGTGCTTGAATTGGCTGTGCGGCGGTTTGCTGGCTGTCGTTAGCTGGCTGTTGGTAGGTCGGTTGCTGCGGTGCTGCGGTGTACGTGGTTGGCTGTGGGTTGGCGGCCGCCTGAGGTGCTATTGGGGTGACATAGCTGATGTCCTGTTGAGAGATTTGCGGTTGGACTGCAGGGTCTTGGTAGTTCTCGTAAACCTGCGCATCGGTAATGAGTGTTTCTTGCTGGATGCTTGCCGCTTCGATTAACTTCATGGCATCTTCATGGCTGGTGCGCGGTAGTTCAACGTAAAACGTGCTCCCCTGTTTATATTCGCTCTCTACCCACAGGCGGCCGTTCATTGTTTCGGTCAGGCGGCGACAAAGATATAGGCCAAGGCCTGTGCCGCCGATTTCACGAGTTTCACTGTTGTCGACGCGGTAGAATTTTTGGAACAAATGCGCCTGGTCTTCCTTTGGAATGCCAATGCCACTGTCGGCGACGCTGATTTTAACTTTGTCATTATCACCAGTGATATCAACGACAATGTCGCCTTTGGGTGTGTATTTTATGGCGTTTTCGATCAGATTACCAATAACTTCGCGTAGATGATCATTGTCGACATTGACGTAGTAGACAGGGTTGAGGCGACGCTCGCCTGTCGTTTCATCGTCTGGGAGCGGTTTAAATAGCGTTCGTAGGCCTTTTTCGTCGGCGCGAGGCTTGAGGCCTTGAATGATATCGTGGGTAAATGCGACGACGTCAACAACTTTTGGGTTGTTTGATAGTCGGCCGTCTTCTGCCTTGGTGACATCAAGGAGATCCTGGAAAAGTCGTCCAAGATGCTGGGCGGACTCGTGTGCTTTGTTGATAAAATCACGGGCACGGATATCGACGGTCGCTGTCGCAGGATTAAGCGCGAGTCCTAAGTACCCTTCAATAGACGCAACAGGTGTACGCATCTCGTGGCTGGCAGTACTGATAAACTCAGCTTGTTCTCGCTCTTCTGATTTTTCTTTTGTGATGTCGCGAAAGACGATGATGACGCCAGACCCAAGCTGGCCGACCGGCGACACATTGATCGAGACGAGTAGCTTTTTCTGTGAATTTGTCAGCAATGTTAGTGTATTATTCGTGACTTGTTTGTTGGTGGTGAGCGCATCGGCGACAGGATCGTTAGCTGGCGTGACTTCGTTGCCTTTATTGTCGAGTAATTTCAAGACGGATTTGTAATCAAGCGCCAGTGCGTCTTGCTTCCCCCAGCCGATAATCTGCTGCGCGGCGGGGTTAATGAGTTGAATGACACCCTTGTCATTGACAGCAACGACTCCGTCAGCGATGGCATTAATGACGACTTCGGACTTGTTTGCTACCTGACTGAGCTCGGTCGCAAGGTCACGATATGTCCGATCAGCCGATGCATCCCCTTCTGTTTTTGTATGCCAAATCAAGTAGCTAATAACAAGCGGCAGCTCGCCGGCGAGTAGTATCGTAACGATCGATTCGCGGGATAACGCGCCGATCGAAAATTGCATCACCATATATACGGCCAATGTAATAAACAGTGGAACCAGGCCGTACATGCCAAAAATCCCCGCAAATACGCCGACAATCATCCATAATGCGATAAATGGCGATGAAGTGTCGCCAGTGCTAAGTATAAGCGCTGCTGTTGTGACGGTGAGGACGACGAATGCGACAAACGATCCCCAGAAAAGGTATTTTTTTGGCGCCCATAAATACGAGACGAATCCGGTGATGAGTGCGCCGGCCGCCATAATTGCGACAGTGTCACTGACTAGTAGTGCCGAGCTAACCTCCTTTACGTCAGCAAAGAATGCCCATGAGTAAAGAGCGAGAACGATAGCCGCGACTAACATGATCGCTTCGCAGATACGGCGATGCCAAAAGCGTGTCAGCGTTAATGGTTTGATCGAGGTGCCCCCTATTTATTCGATATAATGCTTACGCCTGATTATGACGAAAAGAGAGTGATTGCGCAACCCACATTAAAAGCGCCTCACGCTTTCGTTAAAGAGCGCGAGGCGTCTAAAACGAAAGCGTGAGGCGGAGTGCCTTTAAGCAGTTGCGACGAGAGAGTCTGGATGAGGGTATTTGTATGAGGCAAAGTCACGCAGTGGTGTGCCCCATTTTTGAATATTGTCATGTACGCCGAGCAGGTCGCGCCCGTACTGGTGCAGCCGTTCCTCGTCATCCTTGTGGGTTGACCTGATGTTCTGCAGTGTATTTCTTTGCTGCGCCAGATGCTTGGCCAGCGTCTCCTCGATCAGTTCGATTGGCTGCGGAACGGTGATCCCATGAACCTTCAATGCTAGTATCGGCAGGCTGACTTTTTCGGTCTGTCCATTGATTGACATTGTGTCACCTTCTCTCGCTTTGATTGTAAAGGTGATTTCATTACATCATAATAGGCGTGTTATTACAAGCGTTTAAACTTGTAATAACAGATGAGTTGATAGCCGTAAGTCTGGTTACATTCTTCGGATTATGAGCTGAATGCAGAGGATGGTATGCGCACACGAGCCTGCCCCGTGTAACTCCAGTCGATATATGCGCCAGCCCCGCCGCCACCTTCCGACATTTCGATCTTAAATGGGAGCGTTTGTCCTGCGGTAAAATTATAGGTCGCCGTTCGCACAACGCAGCATCCCGTTGCCCAATGATCAGCCACGAGGACGTTATCGATATAAAGACGAAGCCGGTCGTCGTACCACATGTACAGCGTATACGTGTCCGTTGTCGGTGCCGTAATAAAGCCCGTCCATGCTGCCGAGAAATTGTCTGCATTAACGCCAGCCGCTGGTGAGTTTGTCCCCCAGGTCGCACTGACGTTAGGCTCATTACGTGTCAAAACAGGCGCACCCGTTAGTGTCGTATTGTTATAATACGTTGTCGTGAGCTGTGCGCAGTTTCCCGCTGATCCTATTCCTGCCGTAACCGAATTAGCGCCCGAAGTATTAGCAGCGACGCAAAAGAAATCCCCTACTTGCGTGTAGTCGTACGTGATACTGCTTGTATTGGCGATACCGATAGTGGCGAGTGATGCTGGATAGGTGCCATTTTCGGTGTGGTAGATTTTTACTGCCTTCCCTGCTTGATTTGCTGCAGAGGTTACCTGCGCGCGCTTTGCTCGGTCCTGCACACCATTAAAAGCCGTAATAGTGATTGCGGCAAGGATGCCGATAACGACGATGACGATGAGTAATTCGACGATCGTAAACCCTTGCTGTCTTTGTATTTTCATATTGTCTTTGAGTATAAAGCACGACCGTTATAGCGTCAACGAATCATCGCGGTAGGATTACCTGCTTGTTTTGTAGCAGCCTATTCGTTTACATGCCGAACATTTATTGCGGTGGCCCACTAGACGTCGACTCATTGATTGTACCGTTCCATGCCCAATTGCTAGTGTTGCCGTCGGCATATCCATAAGTCGTAGGACCTTCGGTGTACATTACAGCATCAACATAAAACACTGGCGCGTTGGCGGCGACCGCGCGAACGAATAAGGAGCTGGTACTAGATTTCGTGCCGGATAGCGTAAAGCGGTGCCAGCTTGGTCCAACGCTAGCGCTCGTATTGACGCCCATACCATCAGCGGCAAAGTTGATTGATTGTGTCGTCGGTGAATAGACGTACGCGCTGTATGTATACTGTGTGCCGATAGCGCCCGGAATTGTAAAACGCACACCTGTATAGGTGGTGGCCCCTGGGGTTACTTTGACGGATCGCGTGCCAGAATAGGCAAAGTCTGTTGATTGGACAAGTGTAGCACTCACACTGTTCCAGCTGGTGATGCCTGATTCGGCGCTTGGATTAGGGATCAGATTGGTGATCGCTGCTATTCCTCCATTGCCGTGCCCGGGGCAAGCTCCGGCAATTGCCATCGAATCGGTACTTGAGCGCTTATAGCTTGTCGTCCCGGTTGTTGCGGTCAGGCAGTAGGTATTTGGAGTACTAGTAGTGCGAGTGTATTGGTATGTTACTCCGTCGCTATCTTTAATGCCGATAGCCTCAAGAGCGGCTTTGTCTGCTGGGTAAAGGTCGGGGTTGTCAACTTGATAGACGGCTAATTTAGTGACGGCTTGCGATAATGCTGAGGTGGTATTTGCGGCACGAGCGCGCTCTTGGATGCCGTTATAGGCGACGATAGTAATGGCTGCAAGTATTCCGATCACGACAATAACGATTAAGAGTTCGACGATAGTAAAGCCTTTTTTTCCTGACGTCTGCATGGTTATCCAGAAGTATAAAGCACGAACAATATAGCGTCAATGCGCGTACACAAAAAGGAGAACGATTGCCCGTCCTCCTTTTTGTTCTATCTCGCCTACTAACTAATGCTTAGCAGGGTCCAGCTACCGCCTTGGTTGTCGGTTCGCAGGCGATAATCGTTTGCGCCGTCGCTCAATGTGAGAATCTGCGCAATACGCTCGCCGCTGCGGATGACGGTACGGATACCGGCGTCGAGGAACTGATAGCTAGTGCCACCGTATTCCATACGACGTGGGTACGCGCGTAGGTCACGTCCGAATCCCATTGCAGTGATTGTTACTGGGGTGTTGATAGTTGTTGATTGATTCATATTCTTACTCCTCGAGATTTTGATTGATTTATTTTTGGTAAATAAAAAAACTGACAACAAGAAAGATGGTCAGCTACGGATTTATGAGTAAGCTACGAGGAGACAAATTGGCACCGTCAGCCATTTGCTGTATCACCTGAAGTAGCAGTTGAATATGTAGTTCGGCAGGGACGCTTGGCTGTAGTGTCCGAGGACGCAGCTAGTGTGTATGTCGACTGATTGTTTAAATAGTCTGTCAGTAAAAAGGCTCTCCACCAGTACTCACATGACCTTCTTTAGTATAGCGCGCTGGTCAGTTGAGGCGTCAATAGCAAAAGCCTTATAGTCATTGTATTTACGTCTACGAAGTGTACGGGTTCTATTTGACTTGAATGTAATAATTCATGCCGTAGCTGGTATCGAGAGTGCTGCTACATGTGCCGTCAGTGGCGGTGCTATCTTGTGGTTGAGTTTCTAGCTTGGCGTATAAAAACACTCGTAAACTTGAACCGCTACCGCAGTGGTATTTCATGTAAGAGTAACCTGATGTTGGCGATGACGTTTTTCCACCCGTTGGGTCGGCGATATCGTAATTAAGGTAGCCTGCCTCCACTAGGCAGTTACTGATGGATTTTGTATAAGTTGAGCCGTTCGTGTAGCTAAACCACCCACCACCATCGCCGTTATAGCCGCATCCGCTTCCGGCCTCTACCCAACTATTTTTGTAGGTGCTATGTAATTTTAGTGCATCTTTTATGACGCCAAGATCGTGCATTCGCACCGAATCACGCGTTCGCGCCTGGGCGCTGTTGTAGGCGACCATTGTGATTGCCGCTAGGATGCCGATAACAACGATAACGACAAGTAGCTCGACGATCGTAAAGCCTTTAACGCGGTTTTTTAAGATAGGAGTGTTGGGAATATTCATAAGGTAGCCTTTAAGCGCCTGCAGGCGGGGTTTCGTTACAGTTCGTGATATTTGAGATCGTAAATGAATATTTGTAATAATCATTCGTCGCTGCGTACGGCGTGATATTGGCGCCACCGATGTTAGTATGATTGCAGTAGTAGGCATTTGAGTTGAGAAGGCTGGCTTCGCGGTATCCTAGCCGGCGATACATAACTGATGTGTTGGGTCCGGCATTCTTCATGTTCCACGCACTGATAATATACGATGCGCCGTCGCTAGAGTATAAGTAGCAACCACCGAGTCCTGAGCGGCCTTTGCCGGAATTTGGCGTGCTTTGCGGTAGAGTTTCTGTTACGCCGGGGACCCAGTCTGGCTGGGATGTGCCTGCAAAGCAATTATCGTCCGATCGAACCACTGATAGTCCGCCTGTCGACGGATACACGCCGTCATTGTCCGCTGCGTACTTTTCGACAATCGTGTAGACATTTTTGATGTCCGATTGCGTACGAGCATCTCGCGATCGGTCTTGGACGCCACTAAATGCCACGATAGATATGGCCGCTAGAATGCCAATGACCACGATAACAATCAATAGTTCGACGATGGTAAAGCCTTTTTGGGTGAAGTATTTCATGTGTGTCTCATTTCTTTAGCTTTAAGAGTCGGATATCGACCCGATAGTGTAATTACAATAAGTATCGGTGCCCCATTGGATGCGCGTTCCATTGACACCCTGTAGGGGTGGACAACTACTAAGCACTCCAAAAAATGCAACGTCCATATAGACCTGCGTGCCGTCGCCACCACCATACGCATAGTGAATACCCCTTCGCCACTGCGTGCCATCAGTATTGACGACGGTAACAAACGAGGGATCGGGTAGTTGACCGTTCAGATATGGGCGGATCAGGTTATTGAAAGACGGCGTAACTAGATAGCCTGTTGCGTTCGTTTGGCGGCATTGGGCGGTTCCCGTTGTATCAGTGCCAGAAACTCCGTACAGATAGTTTTCGCCTAAACATACCCAGCCGTTGGGCCAGCGGCCATTATCTGCT
>CAMPJF010000048.1 GCA_946886725.1 uncultured Candidatus Saccharibacteria bacterium
ATTTAATACAAATATCAATCATAGCCTTTACGACGATAGTGCATTATTGAAATAGTATCGTTTCGATGGTATTATAATCCCAACTCAATCGCCCGATGAGTCGGCAATACCCTGTTAGTGTCAACCCGCGGTAACGAGTGGCACCTTTATAGTTTTTGGAGGCAAACCGAAATGACCGATAGCCAGAGAACCGACACCATTCAAGCAATCGCCGAGTATCTCAATCTGCCCGACGAACAAGTCGAGCTGATAAAAAGCCAACCATCAACGTTCAAGCGCAACGAGATGATCACGCAACTTGCTGTAGAAGCGATCAAAAAAAGCGGTCCCCAATCGGACGCGCTTCGTAGGGCAAAAGCGAGAATCATCGAGCTGACTAATGAACTTCAAAATGGCACACAACCACCCTACACGATCGGCGTATGCGTCAATCTCGTCGAAGACAAAGGTTTCGTCGACGTCGCGCGATCAGGTCAAGTGATGCGCCTCGCCTTAAGTGCGGTGGTTACCGATGACGATCTTGGTATTGGCAAACAACTACTTGTGGATGACAAGCTCAGCGTCGTGAAAGTACTAGACTTTGAAGGACATGGCCAGATCATGACTATCAAAGAAGTATTTCCCGATGAGACGCGCGCACTGGTCGTAGGGCGAAATGATGACGAGCAAGTCGTCTATTTGTCCGATGCCGTTCGCGGCCTATCATTACAGCAAGGCCATTCCCTGCTCGTTAACACGCGAGCAAATATTGCGGTCGAAGCTATCACGAAGACCGAAGTAAACAATCTGACACTCGAAGAAGTTCCAGATATCAGTTACGCTGATATCGGCGGCTTGAACGATCAAATAAAAAAGATTCGTGATGCCGTCGAGTTGCCTTACTTGCATCCCGAAATGTACGAAAAGTACTCGCTCAAGAGCCCGAAAGGCATCCTACTCTACGGCCCGCCAGGTTGTGGCAAAACGATGATTGCGAAAGCAATTGCTAGTGCACTTGCAAAGAAAGTCACCGACACAACCGACCAAGATGTAAAGGCGTACTTCCTGAACATCAAGGGGCCAGAACTACTGAACAAGTACGTCGGCGAGACAGAACGGTACATCCGTGAACTGTTTCAACGGGCGCGCGAAAAAGCCAGTGCTGGCAATCCGGTCGTTATCTTTTTTGATGAAATGGAATCGCTGTTTAGCACGCGCGGTAGCGGCATTAGTTCGGACACGGAAAAAACGATCGTACCGCAGCTACTTACCGAATTGGACGGCGTCGAGAGTCTTAGTAATGTCATCGTGATCGGTGCGTCAAACCGCGAAGATCTGATCGATCCTGCGGTGACTCGACCCGGTCGTCTGGATATCAAAATCAGAATTGAACGTCCGGATAGCGATGCGGCGGCAGATATCTTTTCGAAGTACCTTAACATCGACCTGCCGCTACACAAAACGGTTCTCGATCAGTTTGACGGTAATCGTGCCACCTGCTTGCAGTGGATGGTCCAGCAGACTGTCGACTACATGTACGAAACGTCTGATCGCACGCAATTCCTTACCGTGATCTACGAAAATGGCGACGACGAAACATTGCATTTCAAGGATTTCAACTCGGGTGCAATGATACAAAACATCGTCGACCGCGCCAAGAAATCCGCGATTTTAGACGAGCTCGACACAGGCAATGCGGGTATTAGCCTGCAGCATCTGTACAGTGCGTGCGACGATGAATTTCAGGACAACGAAGATCTACCTAACACGACCAATCCCCATGATTGGGCGAGGATTACCGGTAGAAAGGGTCAACGAATAGTTAAAATTAGACCAATTATGCGCACCGACACGCAGCGAACCGACTACAAGCCCGTCGAGACTGTCGAATCACGCAACACCGGTCTATACCTCTAGCCCCAAAAACAACCTATAATACTCCTATTTGTGACGATAACCTCGTCACAAATAGGAGTATTTTTAACGCCTGCATTTATTCGGCCTACTAGCCTGAAATACAAGTTCAGTCCACTCCCTCAGTGCATCGCCATGGAGATTTTGCCCGCGGCTACATCTCCCAGGGTAACGACTTAACCACCTCAGGTTTCTTTATTTTTGACACATCAGTCGGGTACGACAAAATGATCGTATTTGACCCCGCGGCAGCATCTTCGGTGCCATTGTTGTCGTCAGCTTTCGACGTAACTTTAGCTTGAATAATACGATCCGCATTATTGTCTACCCATAGCTCTAGTTTCATGTCAGCGTCACGCCCACTCGATGCCGAATCATCCTCTGAAATATTAAGGGCTTTAATCGCCTTTTGATTCAATTCTTCTACGAGCTTTCCGCTAAGATCGATCGTATAGTGAGTCGTCTTTTTTTCAGAAATTTCTACGACTTCACTGCTGGCGATTGGATAGACATTCCGGTCTTTAATAAACTGCATCAGTTCACGACGAGCAGCATCATTAAAATTACCCACTAGCACTTGGCCAGTGACTGTATTAATACCAATACGCGACGATGGCGTATCAAGTAACATCGCCGAGATGTAATCGTCATTATCTGCTTGATACCACGTGTCAACAGCCGCCGCATCATCGCCACCAGCGCCTAGCAGCGCCGGTGCCTTCTTTAACTTCGCGTAATACGTGTTTTGATCAATAGCGATAACTTCACCAGCCTGTTCATATTCGCTGTCGATACCAGACGTTTTCATCTCGTATTCGATAAAGCTTTTCGGCTTAGCGGGATCGCTAAAATCACTTTCGCCTCGAAGCGTAACGTCGACTTCCATCGGAGCGGTCAACTTCATGTCAAAATCCTGTTTGATATAGCGCGTTGACATATGATTCTCTAGTGCACGATATAATCTCGCTTGCGGATCGTTCATCGCTTGCCACCATATGAACGCCGCCGCGCCAGCACCCAACACTATCAGTCCTGCAGCAATAAAGATAATCAACTTTAATGGTGACTTCTTTTTCTCGGGCTGATTGAGCGCAGCCTCATATTCAAGTTCAAACGGTGATTTCGGCTTCGAAGGTTGAGGAAGTGCCATCTCTGCCCCGCTAGGCTGCTGTACATTGTTCATTCCATCGGCTGCTGTTTGCTGATGGACGTCCTGATATTGATCGGCGAACGTCCCTTGACTCTGCATCGGCTGCGATATAGAGGCCGGCTGCTGCACAGGTGGAGCAGCCGTCCATGGATCGGGAGCCGCTGCGTATTGCGATGCCGGATTAGTGCTATTATCTACGTTCTGGTTGGGATTTTGTTCTGGCGCCAAGGGGTTTGATTGGTTTGGTTGCATAGTGCCATAAGTATGACGGACGATATCCTGCCAGTCAATCCGAACCACCATGATACACGCCACCTTCCCTAGACGCATTACGTATATAATTTTCTACTTTACTCCCCGGCTCTATCCCATGATCTGTTAGTTACATTTGAAGGCTTGGCGATAATCGCAGTGTCTTCGGGGTAGTTAATCGTGACGACAGTCGATTCCTTAACGGACTTCCCGGCCTCTCCTGCGGTAGATTCGCGCTGTATCATAATCTTTACGATCCTCGTCTTATCTTCACTGACCCACATTTCCATACCCTGCGAACTATCACTCGCGAAGTCGACTGGCATACTATCACTATTACCGCCCGTCGCGGCAAATACTTTTTTATTAAGTTCATCGAGTGCGACCTCGTTGAACGCTATGGTGTAATGCATCATTTTTTTATTATCAACTTCGACCTGGTTGCTGGATGTTATGTCATACACTTTTTCATCCTTAATGTGCGCCATCAATTGCTGCCGCGTTCCTTCACTAAAATTACCGACAGGCACCTCCCCTAATGATGAATTCACGGCCCGACGTACACCCCATGGGTCCATCAGCATCTCACCCGCTACATCATCGGGTGCCAGAACATACCATTGATTTTCTTTCGGACGAGCAGTATCCTCGCCTTGATAATAGAGAGCTGGTTTCGTGAGTTTGCCGTAATATTCATTTGCATTTTCAGTAATTAATTGACCCGCCCCTTCGATTACCACTTCGCCCTCTCCAGATCGTGACTCGTAGTTAATATAGCTCTTAGGGCTGCGTGGATCAGAGAAATCACTCGTCGCGTCGATCTTGACGACACTTGTGTCACCTGCAACGATAGTCTGTTCATATACATGTCGAACCTTGCCGACGCTCAAGTGATTTTCAATCGCCTGATACAGCATGCTCTCAGCGTCCGCAACAGCGGCTGGTCGTATTGTCGCAGGTGGCGCATTGCTACTGCGCCACAACGAATACACTCCAGCGCCAATACCACCAGCTAACAGCACAGCCACAGCGATGCCAATTACCTTTCTCGGCAACTTAGACTTTGTCGGACTAGTTTCTACGGGACGAGTGCCGAACTGAGAAAAAGGCTTGGGTAGCGATACGGGGGAAGGTCGTGGGCTCGTTTGGTGATGAGATTGACCGGGCATCTGAAAATGACCGACTGCATGTGGCAATTCCGCCCCCCTCCCTTGCTCTGACGGTGGAGCAATAGAAGCTGCTGGTCGAGAGCGGAATGGACTGAGTGGTGGCGCCTGTATGGTTTGACCCACTGATTTGGTTGATGGTACCTTCTGACTCTCGCGGACCACCTCTCCTACTGTTGCTAGCGGCTCCCTAGGAATAAACGGGCGGGTCTGACTGCTGGTTATTGCTGCATTCGTCGTCTTTGTGAGTGGTCGCAAATACCACGGCACTCCAGCAGGCGTGATCGGCGCGGCACCTCGTGGCTGGTTGTAGCTTGACGGCACCTCAAGATGACCTTCATTCTCGTTATCGGATAGCGGAGATGACGCCTTAGATTGACTAGGGTCGTCTGGGTGCAGAGGATAAATCTTATCTGGCTCCATTACTCTTATTATTATATACGATACTGGTAGATCGGTCTATCTTAAGATGTTATAATACTATTTGGTCGTCGGCTATTCTCGCCAGGACCATTGCTGGACATTACGCGTCCGCAAATTGATACGACCCAGGAATAAGGTATGCTTAATTTTATTTTGTACACATTCGTCGGAGTAATCGGAATTGCATTCGGATTTTGTCTTCGAATCGCCTACAGCATGGCTGGCGCATTAATCGCCTGCGCACTGCTCCTCGGCTTTGCAATAACACTGCGCCTCATAGGTTACGCTGGTCCGATGGCATTGCATGCACTGCTACGGCTAAAAACCTACGTCTTTCGATCATAACGGCTATCAGCACCAGCACGATCGACCTCTCCGAGTGTCCCGGTAAAACCCGGCGTACGTCCCCGCGATAGTGGGACGCTTTAATTTCAATCTGATGATTACTGTCATCCTCTTGAGATATTGATGCTTAAATGTTACAATTTGTTACGAGCGATGGGGTGTCGCCAAGTGGTAAGGCACTGGTTTCTGGTACCAGCATTCGGGGGTTCGAATCCCTCCACCCCAGCCATGAAAAAAGACTTAGGTCATTTGATCTAAGTCTTTTTTCTTTTGCGCTACGGTGGGACATTCAAATCCGCGAGTGCACATTCGGGGGCGAAAACTACCCGACGGTAGTTTGAGGGAAACCTTTCAGATTGGCGGCTATGCCGTCAGTATGAAAGTTTCGGAGTCGCGGAACGTGACCGAATCCCTCCACCACAGCCAAGATGATCATACTTAAAATGGCTTTTCGATAAGTCATTTTTTGATATCATACTTTTTGCTCTCTATAGAACGCTAGTTTAATGTATAATTACAAGGACCTACTATGGAACACCAATGGACTCCTCTCATCGTCATTCACGCCATTGCCGCATCCTATGCTCTGATCTTCGGGGCCTTTAATATCATTCGAAAGAAGAAGGGTGACCCACTACACCGAGTACTTGGATTTACGTGGATCGCCTGCGTGTATTTCGTTTGTATCAGCTCTTTCTGGATACAAACTATAACGCCGGGTATATTCAGTCCGCTTCATGCCTTGTCCGTATTTACTATTTTTACAGTTAGCTTGGCATTATTTGATGCAATTAAACATAATATCGACTCTCATAAAAAATTAATGACAGGTAGCTACTTTGGCCTACTCGCAGCGTTCATTGGCGTCGCCAGCGTACCGACACGGCTAATCCCCCAAATGGCCATTAATGATCTAATGCAATTTCTCGCTTTTAGCGCCTGCATCATAGTGAGTGCAACGCTATTCATTCTTGCAGTCATTGGTTTGATCACACAATGGCGCCGAGCGAATGGGTCGCTTACCAAAGTCAAGTAGCAATCGATGACTTGCATTGATCGACTTCACCTAAGATATATTGCGTTTTGTCCTGAAACACATCCACTAGCCCCAGCCAAGATAATTAAACTTAAATGACTCCTAACAGAGGAACCTTTTTGTTATAGTGAACATATGGGAAAATACCTCATTACCGGCAGACCCGGTAGCGGCAAGACGACAGTCATAGAATCACTAAGGCGACGCGGCTTCCAATCGTTCAACACGGATGATATGCCTGAGATAACAAAACTCGAGGAGCAAGAGACAGGAAAACCGGTGCCCTGGCCAGAGGATGTCGTGGACTGGAAAAGATACGTCTGGAATTGGCAAGAAGCTGGCTTACGAAAATTACTGCAGAATGAGGGTGATATTTTCATTGGTGCAGTCGTTGGCAATCAGCAAAAATTCTACCCGCTTTTTGATAAAGTCTTCGCCCTTACTGTTAGTGTCGAAACGCTGCAGAAGCGGCTCGATAGCCACGCGCATCTACGCACCGCTCGGGAAAAGGAACGAGCAGTTGCCGTTCACTACATTAAACAAGCAAGATTTGAAAAACAAGGGTTAGTACTTATCCCGGCGGATGGATCAGTTGACGAGATTATAGATAACATCCTTGCACAACTAAAGAATTAAAGATATTTCTTGAAACACGTCCACTAAGCCTAGTCATGAAAGAAGACTTGGGTCGTTTGATCTAAGTCTTTTTATGAGAATACTTGCTAATATATACACAAAAAATAACTGAAAAGTATTGACGACCCAAGCTAGTATTGATATTATTTCAACGGAAGATCAAGTGATACAGCACATTATCATTATGTGTGACCAATCAAGTTAAATAGTTCAGTTACAGCTCAGTTAATTAGTTAGTAGGTCACATCTGTTGGTGCAAATCTTCCGTAAAGAGAGACATGAAAATGTCTCTCTTTTCTTATGGGAAGATACTACATATGTGTTTTTATCAATTGACTATTTTTTGATTACAAGATAGATTGTGAATACTGAGAGAACTTGCCACACACTTACACAAACAAGGTGCAATTGCTATCATTCCCACCGATACGGTTTATGGCGTCGTCGCTCGTGCAGCAGATCAACGAGCTGTGGAATCGTTATATAGACTAAAGCATCGTGAAGGTAAGCCGGGAACATTAGTGGCCGCACGCATCGACCAATTAGCTGATCTAGGTATTGAACGTCACCAGCTAACAATGGCCGAGAGATTTTGGCCCGGCGCAGTTAGTGTCGTTATCCCTTGCGGGCAGAATTTATCATACCTCCATCAAGGCGCCGATAGTCTTGCGGTCCGCATCCCCAACGACAAAAAACTACTGGAACTATTGCAACAAACCGGCCCACTACTAACGAGTAGCGCCAACCAACCAGGTGAACCACCCGCCACGTCAATCGACGAGGCGAAGGCATATTTTGGCGACCAAGTTGACTGGTACGAAGATGGTGGGGTCGTCAATCGAGAACCATCGACGGTACTTCGATTCGTAAATAGCACAGTCGAAATTTTACGCTCAGGCGCAGTGAAGTTTGATAATCCCAATACCAGCTTGTAGACATCACTTCTCCAACAGCCACTAGTTCTCGTCATATATGCTATTTTGCTCATACAGATACACGCAAGCGACGCATATCCCTGGGTCGGCAGCGAACAATAACTAGTGTATTATATTAACAGATGATTACATTCTACCGATCGGATATGCAAAATCCGGAAATTCAACAGCAAAAAGAACTGCTTACTGGCAGTTGGGTTCGCTGTGAACGACCAAGCGAAGATGAGCTTGCAACACTAGTCGAATTAGGTCTTGATGAAGATATTTTGCGAGATAGCCTCGATCCACACGAAATCCCCCGTTTGGATTCGGAAGATGAATGGTCGTATTTTATTACGCGTCTACCCGACACGGATGATGATTTCAACGACTTTACTACGCCAATTC
>CAMPJF010000049.1 GCA_946886725.1 uncultured Candidatus Saccharibacteria bacterium
GTGGTATTGACTTTTTATACTGTTTATGTTAAATTATTTGTATAATGAATCGCACCGAATCATCGCCGAACACTTCATGGAACGAACAGTTCATGGCGGTGCCGTTTTCGAAGATCGCCTCAAATGAGTGGTATGGCACGGAAACAGATGATGATGTTGCACACCGACAATCGGCTAAGCAGGCATTTATCGCAGACTCAGCACTTGAGTCACCAGCTATCCACTACCCCAAACTTCGCAACGAACATGTATTCGATGCCACCGAGCGAAGCTATCAAGCACTGCTAGACGACGCATCAACGGATGTTGAATATACTAAGGCGGCCCGCCGTTTAGCCGAGCTGTATCGACATAAAGAGGTGATGCGTGGCCTGGGTCGTACGGGTGTTAAAGCTGTATTATCACACGAACGTGCGGCGATGATGTCGGCAGAGATCTTTGGTGAAGTCGATCGGGATGCCTACCTAGGACTCGTTGCAAAGCTTCGCCTACAGGCAACCGAGCTGCGCGATGAAATGCCCGAAGCGAATGATCTGCTGAATATGCTTGGTGATGCCGCGCCAGAACGCAAGATCCAATCGGCTGAATTGGAGCAAGAAGCGCTCGCTGTGTTGCGCGAGGATATAATAGAGCTCTTTCCAGGTATCGACGAGGTTATGACGGTGGATATGGATCAAGAAGAGATTTCCGCACGAGAGACGCTCGCGCAAATCGAGGGTGCGCTCGCATTCTTTGGGTTGTCGGAAAAAGGCTGGAAGGCTGAGCTGGTTCCCGGTAGCAATAAAGCGGCAAGTACCGATGCGAATACGAAGATTATCTCAATTGGTGAACTTCGGGCAAAACTGCCGCCTAAGCAAGTGATAAAAACGACGTTCCACGAAGTTCTAGGTCACGCGTTTCGTGCCGAGGGTGATATTAGCAAGGCTAGCCTGAGCTTCGAGGAGGGCTTTGCGGTCGCACTGGAACAGATTATGACTGGTGAGGTTCGTAGTGGCTCGGGCGAGCAGTATTACACGGCACTTGGCTTGCAGTACGGTCTCGATCAAGATGGACAGCAGCGTGGCCACCGCGAGACATACGAGATTATGTGGCGACGCAACATGGTTAATGCTCGCGCGAATGGTCAGAGTTTGACCGAAGATAAGGCAAAAGACCAAGCATATACCCAGGTCTACCGTACGCGACGCGGTAATGCGATTGATACGCGCGATCGCTCATATTTTGAAGGTGCGCGTGTTGTGCCGGAGTGGCTGAACGATGTCGCCGCATTACCAAAAGCAGAACGTCAGGCGACGTTGAAGTGGGTATTTTCTGGTCGCTTCGACCCAACAAACGAGCAGCAAGCAGCCGAGTATCCGCGACCATAACCCTATTGACAAAACACTACCAATATTGCTATAATATATAAATTAATAACGTCAACGCCACAGCCCGACAATAGGAGGACTACATGCCAAAAGTATTGCAACGAATCGGCTCAAAAGAGCACGTTACGCTTCCAGAGTTTTCCATCGAAGATGTACCCGCGAAAGTAGATACAGGTGCGGACTATACTGCTATTTGGGCGAGTGATATTGTTGAGGCTGACGGCAAGCTTGCGTATAAACTGTTTGGACGCGGATCACGGTTTTATACCGGACAAACCATCGTAACAAGTGACTATGGCGTAACGCAGGTGCGTAACTCTTTTGGCGACAGCGAGATTCGATATACCGTCAAGATGAGCATGAAGCTCGGTGGCAAAAAGACGAGAGTGAGTTTTCGCTTGGCGGATCGTTCACGGAATCGTTATCCAATTCTTATTGGCAAGAAGACATTGATCGGTAAGTTCTTGGTTGATGTGTCGGTGAATAATCGTTTAGGTATGGGAAAAGTGAGAGTACTCGTACTTAATAGTCTTCCTTCGCGGTCGGTCGGCTCGTTTGTTGACGCGCTCACTTTGGCCGATCCGCTACTGCACACGTCATTCCGCACATACGATGATTTGATGCTCGTTCTGACTGAGCGGTCGGGTATTAAGATATATAATGCAGCGACAAAGAAGCTGTTGCCGCGCTACGATCTAATTTACTTTAAGACGCACCAACGGAAAATGGAAATTGCCTCGGCGGTCGCTGAATACGCTGAAGCGATGAATGTGAACTACATTGATCGTGAGGTTGCACAGTTCCGGTCGTACAGTAAATTGTCGCAGTACGCGCGTCTTGCAAGGTACAATCTGCCAATTCCGCGAACGGTCATTATGCATCACTCCCATTTGGCTGATTCGTATGACTTTATCGTCACAAAATTAAAGCTTCCTTTTATCTTTAAGGATGTCGCCGCCGATAAGGGCGAAGCAAACTTCTTGATTAGCAACGAACAAGAGTTTGCCGCGGCGGTTAAAATTGCCGAATCGACAGATGCGTATTTTGCAGCACAGGAATTTATCGCAAACGATGGTGACTATCGATGCTTGGTGCTCGATAAGAAATTGCCGTTAATCATTAAGCGACTACGACAGGATGATAGCACGCACCTCAACAATACGTCGACCGGCGGATCCGCAACGTTGGTAGAATTGGCCGATATGGCACCGTCAGTGCAGGCAATGGCGATAAAATCAGCGATCGTTTTGGATCGTCAGGTGGCAGGCGTCGATTTGATGCAATCCAATCAGACGGGTAAATGGTATATTCTTGAGGTGAATAATAGTCCGCAAATCGCCAGTGGCGCGTTTGTTGACGAAAAGGTGCGCGTGTTTGCAAAATTCTTGCGCGAAAGAGCAGAGAAATAGCATGAAAAAAATTCTTGCTATTAGCACAAAGCGCACAGACGCCGCCGAGGCGATGCTCGCATACCTTGAGGGCCGTATGCCGCAAGTGCAAATAGACTATGTTGTATATGATGATCTGGTCATTTCGTTCATTGATGGAAAGATGCGCGTCTCTGTTGAAAACACCGGACTGGATCTCGCCGATTATGACATGGTGTACTTTAAGTCATCGGTCGTACATGATATTACGGCGACGTACGTTCAATATGCGCTGCGAAATGACGTAAAGGTTACCGATGTGGCCAAAGGTGCGTATGCTGGTGGAAGTAAATTATACACCTACGGAATTATTGTTCCGGCGGGGATCTCTGTGCCAAACAGTCTGTTTGCGATGCCTGGGCGTCTTGTCGGCGCGTATGATCGTTACGAGCAGGCGCTTGGATTGCCATTTGTGTTAAAAGGGATTCATGCGAGTCGAGGCGACGTGAATGAAGTTATTCGTAGTCGCGATGATTTTGACCGTGTTGTCGCTGCGGCGCTTATGTCGGATAAAAAAGCCTACCTAATCGGTCAGTCATTTGTTCCGAATGAAGGAGACTTGCGTATACTGGTATTTGGAGGCGAAGTTCAGCTTGTCATCCATCGTCAACGCGCGGATGAATCGACCCATCTTAACAACACATCTCAGGGCGGACGGGCGACAATCGTACCGATCGAGGAACTGCCGGCGGAGGTGATTGCAGCGAGTCGCACCGCGGCAACGCTGTCCGAAATTGGAATCGCCGGGGTGGATATGGTCAAGGATAAAGAAACAGGTAAATGGTATTGCTTTGAAGTGAATGAAGGGCCGCAAATGGCCACTGGCTCGTATAGACAGTCGAAATGGAACGAATTAGCGAAATACTTTATGACGGAATTGGAGAAATAATATGAACATTGCAATACTTTCAAACGGCCCAGGCAACTACTCGACCAAGCGTCTTAAAGAAGAGGCGCTTAAGCGCGGGCATAGTGTCAAGATTGTGAAATACCGCGAGTGTTATGCGTCAATCGAGCGGAATAATCCGACCGTTAGCTACAAGGGTGAGGACCTAAGTAAATTCGATGCAATTATCCCCCGTATTGCCGCTAACATGACGCGTTACGGGACGGCTATCGTTCGTCAACTTGAGATGCAAGGTGTGTATACAGTATCCAGTTCGATTGCTATTAACCGCTCGCGCGACAAGCTGCGCAGCTCGCAACTTTTAGCGAAAGCCGGCGTGGGTATTCCAAAGACAGTCTTTTCGCGTAATTCTACCGACATTGATGATCTTATTGAAAAGCTTGGCGGCACGCCGGTGATTATTAAGCTTGCTCGTGGGACACACGGTAATGGCGTCGTACTTGCTGAATCAAAAAAAGCGGCAAAGTCAGTGCTGCAGGCATTTTATCTGACGAACGACGACGGCACGAACGTACTATTGCAAGAATTCGTGAAAGAATCTGCGGGCACGGACATCCGTGCGTTTGTGGTCGGCAGTCGAGTTGTCGCAAGCATGAAGCGACAAAGTCTTGATGATGATTTTCGTTCGAATCTGCATAAGGGTGGCGAAGGGACGATCGTTAAACTAACCGAAGAAGAGCGTAAAATGGCGATTAAAGCAGCGCGTGCGATGGGGCTTAATATTGCCGGTGTTGATATGATGCGCAGTGACCGCGGACCGCTTATTTTGGAAGTGAATGCTAGTCCTGGGTTTGGTATTGAAAAAGTAACCGGTCGAGACGTTGCCGGGCCAATTATTGAATACGTTGAAATGAACGCCAAACGTCGCAATAAAAAAGACAAAGTCGGCGCATAATACCGTTTATCCTTAACAATGCTATAATATGCCTATGATACGAAAGGCTTACCCGGCATGAGTCTGCGAAAAGAACGGATGTCGTGGATATTCATCGGCGTGCTACTCGCCGCTGTGATTGCAACGGCGTACTTTGTTGTGTGGCCAAGGCTTCAGCCTCACCTGGTCGTGCGGCTTGGCGACGGCGTCTTTAATGCTCGTGTGATTACGGCAAAAGAGTATGCGAATAGCGGTATGCCGCATGTCGATAAACTGCGCGAAGGAAAAGCAGTGTTGCATATGCATAATAGCGACGCACTTTGGTCAATTGATATGAGGCAACGACAGGCGCTATTTGATGTGATATGGCTGGATAGTCAAAAACGAGTTGTGTATATCGTAAAGAATGCCTCGGCCGATAGCGTGCCGGATACGACATTCAGTCCAAAGGACAGCGCGCGCTATATCGTAGAGCTTCGCGGCGGTACGGTTGATACGAAAGCGATCAATATCGGTGATGAAGCATTCTTTGATGAGAATAATATACAGGGCCTGCAGTTGTGACCTTTGTCGTTATATTCTTGCTGCTGATTGCGTCGTTGTTTGCCATTGCGTTTATGACGAAGCGCCGGTTTGGCGTGTTGGGCTTGGCACTTGCTGCTGGATCCATGCTGAGTGCATTATGGGTGAGTGATTTGACCCCAGTTATTGCGCAAGCTGGATTTGTGTTAGTTCGGCCACCGCTAGAGAGTGTCGTGGCTGGAATGTTAACGATAGTACCGGCAATTTTATTGCTAACGAGCGGTCCGTCATACTCATCGGGTAAGCAGCGGGTGGTCGGGGCGTTGTTGTTTTCGGTGTTAGCGACCGTACTACTACTGGAGCCTTTAGGGTCAGCCTTGGTGATTGAAGGGCTGGGTGAGCAAGTGTTTGATTTTATGACAACCCACCGAGTAGTTATCATTACAGTATGTTTGTCGGTAGCGGTCATGGACCTTTTACTCGCTAAAACACCTAAAATCCCGACCAAACATTGACAAACCACCCCTAAAAATGCTATTTTCTATAGAGCACATATGAACGAGTTTTATTTGTGTCAAAAATTATGGAGCCGTAGCTCAGCTGCCTAGGTGACCTAGTCGCCGGTAGAAAATAAGCCGCTCTAACTAGCTGATGAAACAGCTGAATGTTAGATCGAACCAAGCTTATGAATTACGGTGAAGCAATTAAAAATTATGGAGCCGTAGCTCAGCTGGTTAGAGCACCTGCCTTTTAAGCAGGGTGTCCTGAGTTCAAGTCTCAGCGGCTTCACCAAAAGAACATCCCTTTTATCGCTACCGGGGGTGTTTTTTTAATGGGAGAAATCATAAATCGCTCATGCTATACTAAACATAAGAAATGTTTCAAAAACAAAAAGGTTTTACTATTGTTGAGCTGCTGATCGTCATCGTCGTGATTGGCATTTTAGCTGCCATTTCGATCGTTGCATATAATGGCATTCAGCAGCGAGCTCGCAATACCCAGGTAATTACTGGCGTCGAGACCTATAACAAAGCACTACGCAGTTATCATGCAATCAACTCGGCCTACCCGACTGCTGGAGGCTGCCTGGGTGCGGGCTATCCGGCTGATCAATGTTGGCAAGGTGATAGCGGAACACATTATACAAACAGCACGCTTGATAGTAATTTAGCAACAGTAATTCAGTCTAAGCCAACACTCGCAACAAGTCTATTTTCGATTGGGATTACAAATAATATGCGGGCTGGCGCACTGTATTCGACTAATACCTCGCCCCGAATTGTCTATTATCTAAAAGGCACGAATCAGTCATGTGGTATCGCCGGTGCAACTGGTGGCAACGAAGGTAATGTCGTGACACAGTGCGTATTAATACTACCGTAGTAATTATTCATTGACCGGTGGTTATATGTCATACTGGCCACATGCATTTTTGGCAACTGCGAGCTAAAGTTCACTTATCATGGCTGATCGCCATTTTTTGCATGGGAATTATTGGTGGTGTTGTGACTTTGCCGTATGTGAAGAGTGGAACATTTGGTTCGGTTGCTTGGCTGTTGATAGCGCTCGTACTTTTGATACTGGGGGTTTGGCGGCAACGACGGTATGTGATCCCTATGATTTTTGTTGCAGGAGGATTAATCGGGCTGTGGCGCAGCGACATAACGCTCCGGCAGCTATCCCCATATCAACAGCTCATCGGTCATCAACAGACATTGCGGGGAAAAGTTAGTGAAGACGTTGATTTAGGAAAGAATGACGAGCAAGTACTGCGGCTCGATGTTATGTCCGTGGGCAATTTGCAGCTTAGCGGTAATGTTTGGGTGAGTACGACGGCGGATGCTGATGTTAAACGTGGAGATATCGTTACTGTCGAGGGGCGGCTGGCCGACGGGTTTGGTAATTTTTCAGGGAGCATGTACCGAGCATCACTAGTTAAGTTGGAGCGGCCGCAGCCGGGTGATGTGGCGCGCCAAATACGTGATCAGTTTGCTGATAGCGTGCGTACTGCCGTCCCCGAACCACAGGCGAGTCTGGGGATCGGCTATCTGGTCGGTCAGCGGCGTGCTCTGCCGCCAGAACTGAGTGAGGCGCTGCAGATTGCGGGGCTGACGCACGTTATCGTCGCGAGCGGCTATAATTTGACCATTCTTGTTCGGTTAGCCCGAAGGGTATTTGTGAAGATATCCAAATACCTATCTGCACTCACAGCAGGGAGCATGATTGTCGCATTCATTGCGGTCACAGGAATGAGCCCTAGTATGTCGCGCGCAGGCCTTGTGGCCGGATTAAGTTTGCTGGCGTGGTATTACGGGCGTAGGTTCCATCCGCTCGTCTTGCTGCCTTTTGTTGCCGCAATAACCTTATTAATTAACCCAAGTTTTGGATGGGGTGATCTGGGTTGGCAGCTAAGCTTCGCTGCGTTTGCTGGCGTTATGATTATCGCGCCACTTGCGCAGCGTTATTTATTTGGAAAGAAAAATCCAGGTCTATTCCGTCAAATTTTGGGCGAGACCATTAGTGCGCAAATTGCAACATTACCTATTTTAATTTTCGCGTTCGGACAGTTTTCTAATGTCGCAATTATTGCAAATTTGCTAGTTCTTCCGCTCGTACCACTTGCGATGTTTATGACGTTCGTAACGGGGATTTTAGCGTTGGTAGCGCCAGCATTGGCCTGGTTGATCGGCATGCCAGTTAATTTGCTATTGCAGTATATGATTAGCGTTGCAAATTATATGGCGGATCTGCCATGGGCGCAATCAAGTCTTGAAATTGGATGGACGGCGGTGGTGGGTATGTATGCAATGCTTGCATTCGCATGCCTGTATATGTCACATAAAACCAAGTATAATTTGCGCGAGAGTAATATCGTGGAATAAACTGGTGACGAACGGTTGCTGGTGACGAGCGTCTCCTTATCTGTTATAATAGGAAAAATACCCTATCTAATTAATGGAGATTCCTATATGTCAGGACACAGTAAGTGGTCAACAAT
>CAMPJF010000050.1 GCA_946886725.1 uncultured Candidatus Saccharibacteria bacterium
CCGCATATGATAAACGACGTTTTTTATATGAGCACAGCGAACCTATGGGTATTCTACCTCATCATCGGATGTATCGTCTGCGTTGGTGCTGGTCTTGGCGTCAAAATAGACAAAGGAGAAAACTGGAAGTTTATCGCATGTATGATTACGGCAGCCATATTGCTAGCCATCGCAATCGTCATTGTATTATTCCATATTTTCTAATGTTTCGCCCTCCGAGAGCGACTCCGAGATGCTTCACCAGGATGCGCTCGTAGAGAAATCTCGGGCAATTCCCAAAGCTATTTTCTTTAAGATATTTTTGTGAGTTGTCGCGAATGCATACGGACTTCATTCCTGCTTATGATTAAGGTATAATAGAGCGCAGTATGGAATTTGAGGACAATACACCTGTAAGCGACGAGGACCGTCGACTTGCTGAAGCAAAAAAACTAACACTGCAGCCGATGCACGCCGGCATCACTCCTGAATTATTATCTGACAACGAGATAGCGACACGACATATCATTGAACCGGCAATCATCAATACAACCAACGACACCGAACAAATGGCCGCGCGCGTCATGCCAACACAAAGCCTCCTTCAGTCGCAATCGAATGCAAAACCACAGACCAACAAGTTACTCGCGGGCATCATTGCCGGCGTCGTCATATTTGCCGGTCTAGCGACCCTTGCTATCCTGAAATAATCTCTTCCACTTCCCGATTGCCATAAATCACGAAACCCACCATTACTGGTGGGTTAATTTCGTGACACATATAAAGCTCTCAACATTTATGTAATTGTTGCTCGCAAAAGCCTTTTTGTTCTCGCAGTTCTAGAGTTGTTCTGAACTGTTTATGATTATATATCGAGGTCGTCTAGTTCCGCAAGCTCTTTTCTTGTCGTAATTGCAAGATTAGATGCATTTTCCACAGGCTCATCTGTTGAGTTATTCACAGCCTCGACAACATGCGATTCTGAGGATACCGCATATCCGTCAGCCTGATCATCATTATTGACGATTTTCAAGTTGTACCGAGCATTGTTCTTTGTCCCTAAAGCGCGTAGTAATGTTCGCAAACTTTGGGCGGTCACGCCACGTTTGCCAATCACACGTCCAAGATCTTCGGGATTGACCGTTAATGTCAAAAGCACACCCTTTTCATCGATAATACGTTCAACGACAACATCATCAGGACTACCTACTAATGATTTGACTATATACTCTATAAATTGTTGATCGATTGTTGACATGAGCTCTCCTGTGTCATGTTTATAATTTTATTTCACCAGCCACTAGATTACGCGCTAATAGAGCGCTTATAGATATCGTAAATCTATTGTAGCACGTTGTATTGTTTACCAATACTTTATATAGCATGTGTGAGCAGTATCACAGCCTACCTATTGACAAAATATAATGATTATGCTACAATGCTACTACATTGCCGGACAGTCCGATAATGCACCCCACAATCAGGAGAAGAAATGGCCAACAAGCAGGCTTCCAAGTCGAACAAAACCGCTCCAAGCGCGACGGTTCGTCGCGAGGACAAGCCCGGCTTCAAGAAGGTCACGCGCAACAAAAAGCGCGGCACCGGCGTCGCTCGCGTTCAGCAGGGAACCTCCCTGATGGACGCCATGATCAAGGGCGATCGCGGCTTTGACGGCGATCGCGCGTCGAGCCGCCCCGCCCGCCCCGCTAGCCAGTGGAAGGAAATCAGGTACGGCGCCACCAGGCCCGTCCACGAGATCCGAGCAGTTGATCGCCGAAACAAGATGGAGAAGGTCGTTGCAGCAACAGCTGCTGCTCCCGTCGCCGTCGCCGTTTCGAGCGTCACCACGACCACCAAAGCCCCTGAACAGCGCCGCTTCGTGCGTGCCAGCGATCAGTCGCTCAAGGCGCTCGAATACCCCCCGGTTGCCATGCTCAAACTGGGCTCACCGGAACACATCGTGTTCGGCGAAGTTCTCAAGGCCTTCCAGTCCGCGCGTGCAACCCAGGAACTGAAGAAGTTCCAGGTCGCATGCAAAACTGCAGAGGCTGAACTGGCCAAGACGGCGCCCGAGGTCGCAGCAAACACGAAAGTGGTTGGCGACACCGAGCAACTGGCAAAGCGAGCTTTGAACTGGGCATTCGACAAACTGTCCAAGCCGGGTCGCTCCGCCAAATAAGCGCTCTCTTCTCCTGTTGCTAGACAATCTCTAGTACGCCCGCCGGAGGCCCTCCGGCACCACCCCGCTCTTACAGCGGGGTTTTTTCATCCGTGCAAACAAAAAGCCCGGAATGTATCCGGGCTTTTTGTTTGCAGAAATACTATTCAGCAGATTCTTCAGCTACTTCTTCTTTTGGCTGATTCTTACGCAATTTTTCAGCGTTACGGATTGCTTTGGTCTTTGGAGCCGCAGTTTTTACCCAGTTAGGGAGTTTTACGCCGGCATCAGCGAGCAACTTAACAACACGAGGAGTAGGCTGTGCACCATTATCCAGGTATTTTTGCGCTAGCTCAACCTGAACATTAGCATCCTTTGTATGTGGGTTGTAGCTACCAACATAAGCGACAACACGGCCGCTTGATGGGTGGCGCTGAGATTCTTGAACGGCAAGACGATACACTGGGTATCCTTTACGGCCGACACGTTGCAAACGAATTGCGAGCATAAAATTTAAACTTCCTTTACTTCACTCTTATATCTAATCGTAGAATTTTTATTAGTTCTTGAACAAGTTTACACTGTTTTTGCGTTCGCGTCAATCTGTTTTGAGTGTTTCGCGTACGCTTCGAGTGCCGACTTGGCTGCAACTTGTTGCGCCGCTTGCTTGCTTGGACCACTTCCCTGGCCCATCAGCTTGTCACCGACAAAAACACCAAGCGTAAATATCTTATCGTGGTCTGGCCCGACCTCTTCAAGTACTTTATATACCGGAGTATGATTATCGATTCGTTGCGACACTTCTTGGAGGTGTGATTTGGGATCACGCCAACTGCCCGATTCGAGGATTGTGTCAAGCTTTGACAAGATATGTTTTTCGATAAAGACAGCAGCATCATCATACCCACGCTCAAGGTAAATAGATCCGATCACTGCCTCAAACGCATTTGCAAGAATCTGCTGACGCGCCCTTGTACTACCGTTTTTCTCACCCTTGCTCATGCGCAAAAGATACTCATAGCCAAGCTTATCGCCAGCCTCGCCAATACTCTCCGTACGCACCAATGACGCACGCCAGCTCGTTAAGATACCTTCTTGTTCGGTGAAGTTTCGGAATAAATAGTCCGTCACAACCAACTCGAGTACGGCATCCCCCAGAAATTCTAACCGTTCATTGTGTTCACTGACACTCTTTTTATGCTCGTTAACGTAACTACGGTGCGTCAGTGCCGTGATTAATAGATCGATATTCTTATATTCAAATCCGAAATGCTCTCGTGCAAAATCTTGGTAAGGGGCAGTCTGCATACCGCTCATTATAAATTCTCCTGTCGAATACGCTTCATGGCGAGCAGCATCAGTTTGCCGATGTCCTCGTATTCAATCTCGTCCAGCGCATCGTTAAATTTAAACCATTTAATGCCATTCATCCACTCTTCTTTTTGAATAGCATTCGTATCACCAACAGCACGCACCAAATAAATCTGCGTCGTCATTAGGACTAATTTATCGACACGGCGATAGCGGAAATGGATTTTACCCAACCATCCAAGCACTTCTGTATCATGCAAACCAGCTTCTTCGCCAATTTCACGCTTGGCCGTCTGCTGCGCAGTCTCACCAGGTTCGATATGACCTTTAGGGATCGTCCATCGATCTTTAGCATCCTGGATTAGCAGGACTTCGACATTGTTATCCTTGTCGCGGCGAAACACAATCCCACCAGCGGTAGGCTCGCGCACGATTTCTTGAATCGACGGTTTATGTCGATTAAAGTACTTTTTAAATCGCTCAAACTTTGGATTCTGCATCGTCTGATTTTCCTTCAATAAGATTTCGGAAGGCAGTTCCCAGAACGCCGTTCACGAACTTACTTGAGTTATCAGAACCAAAGGCCTTAGCCAGCTCGACAGCCTCGTTGATGACCACTTTTGGCGGCACGATATCGGCCATATGCAAAAGTTCATACAAGCCCATTCGTAGAATCGTACGGTCAATACGGGCAATCTGCTCGATCGGCCAGTCAGGTGCAATCGGCTGAATTTGCGCGTCCAACGCCACTTGCTGCTCTAGTACGCCGCGCGCGATACGACTCACAAAGTCCTTATCGTCAATTGCTGATTCGTAACGCTCAAGGTTACGGCCCAAAATTTCATCAATATCTACAGTTTTGTCTTCAGACTGAATACGAAATTCATATTCATAAAGGCTTTGTAGTGCAACGATACGTCCAAGGTGTCGGTTAGAAGCCATAAGGTTTGGTTCTTTCTCTTACTTAGTTTTGTTTAAGATACGCCTACGAATCGCAGGTGGTTATTTTGTAGCTTTTTTAGCTGGAGTCGTCTTTTTTACGACAGCTTTTTTAACTGCTTCAACAGCAACAACAAGTTTCTTCTTGCCTGTTTCACGTTTCGTTGTTTTTACCTTTACAGGTGAGGTGCCATTAACGCGGCGAGCCAATTTTAATACAAGGTGGCTACGGCGAGTACCGGTTTTACGCGGGCTACTCTGTTTTTTTGGTTGTCCCATGGAAAGATCTCCTTTTATAGGTATTTATAATAAAACTTAGGATTATTATATCGGACTTTCCTCTATTACTCAAGAGCATATTGACTTTTACAAGCATAAGTGATATAATGTTGCTATAAATAAGGAAATTTATTTTATGACAGAGCTACTACATGCGATGCCCAACGAGCAAACAGAGATACATCATGACGAGCCGAATTATGGGCTTCGGCGTGGAATGGCACTAAGTGGCGTTGCACTCTCGCTCATCGGCGGATTTGCCGGCTATAAAACAAGCGAACAGATCGTTGACCGTATCCTAACTCCGATTGAATACTCTTCAGATACGACAACCTATACCGTTCAGCAAAATGAAGGGCTTGATGCCATCACCAGCAACGTCTCCGGTGTCACCAATGTCGATTTTTCGCTCGTCAAAGAACACGTTCGCACAATGCCAGAGAATATTGAATCTCTAGCAGATGGTATTCAGCTGCACGAGACATTCGTCATACCGGCGGAAGTCAAAAAACGCTAATCTACGCAATAACGATGTTAACTAACCGGCCAGGGATATAAATAACCTTGGTCGGTACTTTATCTTCTAGGAATTTTACGACGTTAGGTTCGGTCATCGCCTGCTGCTTAATATCCTCTTCCATAGCGTCAGCTGCAACACTGAGCTTCGCGCGTAACTTGCCATTAACTTGAACGATGATCGTCATCGAATTACTGACAATAAGTGACGCATCCCACTGCGGCCATCCCGCCTCTTCGATCGAACTGCTATGACCCAATTGCTGCCATATCTCGGCTGACATATGCGGCGCAAATGGAGCAAGTAGACGAGCAAGCGTACCTAGGGCGTCACGCCACACCTCATCTGAAAAACCGTCCACCTTGTATTTATATAATTCATTCACATATTCCATCAGTGCAGAAATTGCCGTATTAAAGCTAAGGCGATGATGATCTTCGGTTACTTTTCGAGCCGTCTTGTGCTGCAAGCGGCGAACAGCGTCGTCGTTATTGGTATATGATTTTTCACCATCTAGAAATTCTTGATTAAGCACCCAGACACGGTTAAGGAAACGGTAGATACCAGCGATCCCCCGCGAATCCCAAGGCGCGTCCAGCTCAATAGGACCCATAAACAGTAGATAAGTACGCAGCGCATCAGCGCCATACCCCTGATCAATCACTTCCAGTGGATCAATCGTATTCCCCTTACTTTTACTCATCTTACTGCCGTCCTCGGCATTGATGTAACCATGGTACACCAGCTTTTTAACCGGCTCTTTAAAGTCGGTCAAGCCCATATCATTGAAAACGTGCGTCCAAAAACGAACATATAGCAAGTGTGCGACTGCGTGATCACCACCGACATAATAATCAACAGGTGACCATGCGTTAGCTATCGCAGGGTTCCATGCTTGTGAATGATTATTCGGATCGGTATACCGCAAAAGATACCAGCTGCTACACGCGTAACCATCCATCGTGTCCGTTTCGCGCTTTGCTGGCTCGCCGCAAGTTGGACACGTTGTATTCACCCATTCGTCTACTCCGGCAAGCACCGATTTGCCATCACCTTTTGGCGCATAATCTGCAATGTCCGGCAATCTCACTGGCAGCTGGTCTTCCGGAACGGCGACCGCACCATGCACATCACAGTGAATGATAGGAATCGGCGCACCCCAATATCGTTGACGACTAATCAACCAATCGCGCATTTTAAAGCCTACTTTCGGACGTCCGATCCCCTCATCTTCAAGCCAGGCGGCAATCTCCTCACGAACATCACTGCTCGAACGGCCGTCAAAAACACCACTATTTATCAATACCCCTTCGCCGTGGTAGACACCAGATTCTTCGGCGGGCTTTTCAATTACTTCAACAACAGGAAGGCTATATTTTTCTGCGAATGCAAAATCTCGTTCGTCATGCGCCGGGACCGCCATGACTGCACCCGTTCCGTATCCCGAGAGGACATAATCAGCAACCCAAATAGGCATCTTCTCACCAGTAGCAGGGTTGACTGCATAACTTCCCGTAAAAACCCCAGTTTTTTCTTTATTGTCACTCATGCGCTCAATTTCAGACTTTTTAACAGCAGCGGTAATGTAGTCTTCGACATTCTGTGCGAATTCAGTTGTCGCCAGCTGCTTTACGAGCAGGTGTTCGGGGGCGAGCACGAGGAATGTTGCGCCAAATAGTGTATCTGGCCGTGTCGAGAATACCGTAACGGCCTGATGATTACCGTCAACCGCAAAGTCTATTTCAGCACCAACGGATTTACCAATCCAGTTTGTTTGAGCTGTTTTAATTTTTACCGGCCAGTCCAAGTCGGGAATCTCATTGAGTAATGCATCTGCGTAGTCGGTAATCTTGAAAAACCACTGATTCATTGGCTTTTTGACAACTTCAGTGCCACAGCGCCAGCATTTTCCGCTTTCGACCTGCTCGTTCGCAAGAACGGTTTTGTCAACAGGACACCACCACTGCAAGCTATCTTTTTGATACGCTAATCCACGTTCGAAAAATTTCGTAAAAATCCACTGTGTCCATCGATAATATTCAGGATCGGTTGTATTGATCTCACGCGACCAATCAATACTTGCACCTAATCGCTGTAGCTGGTTTTTAAAGTTTGCGATGTTTATCTTCGTTACTTCAGCAGGCGCCGTACCGGTTTTGATTGCATAATTTTCTGCTGGCAGACCAAACGTATCCCACCCCATGGGATTTAAAACATTTTTGCCATGGGCACGCTGAAATCTGGCAATCGCATCGACGATCGCATGCTCAAAAGCATGACCAGTATGCATACCAGCACCACTAGGGTACGGAAACATGGCAGAGATATAAAATTTTTGCCTAGGAGAATTATCGTCGGCGACGAATGTTTTTTGCTCGTCCCAAAGTGCCTGCCACTTAGGTTCGATATCAGAGGGATTATAGCGCTTCATATACTTGTCAGTATAGCAAACTTTTCGCCTCTGTTATAGTGTCCTATCGGCTAAGATTGCATCATAGTATCGGTCTGTGGCGTCGTACCTTCAGAAGCTGCCGACTGAAATAGCGCCTGAATATCCTGTTGTAGCTGCTGTATCGTCGTTACATCTTTTGGCGCAACAATCGTCACCGACT
>CAMPJF010000051.1 GCA_946886725.1 uncultured Candidatus Saccharibacteria bacterium
AATATGTGTGGCATCGTTGGATATATTGGCGCTAAAGAGGCACAGTCAATTTTGATTAGTGGACTGAAGCGGTTGGAGTACCGGGGATATGACAGTGCGGGTATCGTGACAATCGATCAGAAGTCAAAGACAACACTTTTGCGAGCAAGAGGTAAGGTGGCGGAGCTAGATGGTAAAGTTGCAACTCATCAAACATCTGATGTTGTCGGAATCGGCCATACCCGTTGGGCGACGCATGGTGCGCCAAGTAAACGTAATGCACACCCGCATCATGTGGGTGATATCTATTTGGTCCACAATGGTATTATCGAGAATTATCAGGACCTTAAGCGTATGTTAGCGGCACAGGACTATACATTTAAGAGCGATACGGATAGCGAGGTGCTGACAGCTCTCATCGATTATCTTTATAAAGATGCGAGCAATCTATTAGAGGCGGTGAGTGGGGCTTTAAAGATGGTCGTGGGCGCATATGGTATTGCTTTGTTTAGCGTCAAGAATCCTGATGAAATCATTATCGCCCGAAAAGGAAGTCCATTGATTGTTGGCGTCGGCGATGGTGAGGTGTTTATCGCTAGCGATGCCTCGGCGCTGGTTGGTTATACAGACCAAGTGATTTATTTGCACGACGGCGAGATTGGGGTGTGTACTCGCGAAGGGGTTCAGTTGTATACCATCGAAACGCAGGTCGTCGAGGCAAAAGTCGAAAAATTAGAAATGGATCTGCAATCTATTCAAAAAGAAGGTTTTGATCATTTTTTGTTGAAGGAAATATACGATCAGCCTAACAGTTTACGATCGACATTGAGCGGGCGTATTAATTTAGACGCGAACAGCGTTAAGCTTGGCGGGCTGAATATGAGCGACGACGAGCTGCGGGCTGTGCGTAATATCATGATTATCGGCTGCGGTACGGCGTACTATGCCGGCGTAATGGCGGGTTATTTTATCGAGCAATTTAATGATGACGTGTCTGTCCGATCGGAAATTGCTAGTGAGCTGCGCTACCGTTCTTTCCATGTACCGGATAATACCGTAGCCCTGATCGTGTCGCAGTCTGGCGAGACGGCTGATACACTTGCCTGCCTTGAGGAGTTGAAGCGCCGAGGTGTGAAGTGCTTGGGTGTAGTGAACGCTGTTGGCAGTACGATTGCTCGTGAAGTCGATGGTGGCGTGTATGTACATGTCGGTGCCGAAGTAAGTGTGGCGAGCACGAAGGCCTTTACGTCACAGGTGGCGGCTGTTACTATGTTTGGCTTGATGGTGGCGCAGGCAAAGGGTGTCAGTGCTAAAGATCTTAATATGTACATCAATGAACTGGATATGTTACCTGAGGAGATTGAAGCAGCACTCGAGCGATCGGTTGAGGATGTGCGGCGCATTGCGAAAAAGTACGCGAAATATGACCATGCCTTGTACGTGGGTCGCGATACGCATTATCCGATTGCGCTTGAGGGGGCGCTGAAGCTGAAAGAGGTCAGCTATATTCAAGCTGAGGGATACGCGGCGGGTGAGCTGAAGCACGGTCCGATCGCACTAATTGATGATCGTTTCTTTGAAGTATGCTATCTGCAGGATAATTGGCTATATGAGAAAACACAGAGCAATATAATCGAAATGAACGCACGAGGGGCACACGCGATTGTCATTACCGATACTGATAAGCGTATTGCCGCAGAGGAAGTTATACGCGTCAAGACGAAGCTAAAATCGCTAACGCCTCTTGTATTTAATGTTGTCTCGCAACTATTTGCTTATTATGTTGCCGTCGCTCGCGGCAACGATGTGGATCAACCACGGAATCTTGCAAAAAGTGTTACGGTAGAATAAAGGAGGTAATTAATATGCCAAGAAAAATTATCGCATTTGATCTAGATGATACGCTTTGTATTGCAAAGTCTGCAATACCCGAAGAGATAAGTAAGTTGCTGGGCGAGTTACTGAGTAAATACGACGTGTGTATTATATCGGGGGGAAAATTAGAGCAGTTTAAGCTGCAGGTGATTGATCGACTTGATGTATCGTCTGATCAACTTGATCGATTACACCTGATGCCGACCTGCGGCACGCAGTATTACAGGTATGATGCGGAGTCGAAGGATTGGGTGCAACAGTATGCAAATAATTTAACTGATGAGCAAAAAATCAGAGCGACGAACGCCCTGATGGAGAGCGCGAAAAAGTTAGGTCTATGGATAGAGCAGCCGTATGGTGAGATTATCGAAGACCGAGGCTCGCAGGTGACGTATTCTGCATTAGGTCAACAAGCGCCTGCTGATGAAAAGTATGCTTGGGATCCAACTGGCGAAAAGAAGATGGCTATACGCGATGCAACCGCGCCACTAGTACCCGATCTTGAGGCGCGCGCTGGTGGCACGACGTCGGTTGATGTGACGCTAAAAGGCATTGATAAGGCCTATGGTATGAAAAAAATCATGGAGCTGGTAGGCGTGGACCAGGCAGAGATTCTATTTGTTGGAGATCGTCTTGAAGAAGGCGGTAACGATTATCCTGTAAAAGCTATGGGGATCGATACGATTGCCGTTGAGAAATGGCAAGATACCGCGCTAGTTATCGAGACGCTGAATAAAGTCGCTTAGTTTAATAGCATATCTTAGCGGCTATACCGGTCTGTAAGCACTATGGGCCGGTTTTTGTATTTCCATGCAAAGTGTGTGATTTGGGGCTATTGCTTCGTTAGACGAATTGCTGTTTGATACCAATATGGATTTGCAGTTGTGCCATTCGTTCCGTCGTTTTGCGTCCATAGACCAGCAGAGGTAGTATTTGCGGGCGCGGTAACACAGCCCGAAATTTTGACCCACTGGTTGCGAGCGCTATCTGCAGACGTGCCGATGCCGAGCCATGAATTACCATACGATCCTTGGAAGAGAACGCCGATGCGGTGAGTGACGGTTGAGTCGACCGTTGTTGCCCATCCAGAAACGCAGTACACCTCTCCGGCGGCTGCCGTAAACCGATTTGACCCATTATTATCGCGACTGTTCTGACGGCCTACGAATGCTGCTGGTGCGCCTGCCGGTATAGGTGCGGTTGTTGCGTCGAGCTTAACTACTCCGGAATGTAGGGTTGCCACTGCGTTGACAGTTCCGTCACAGAAGTAGCCGTTAATGGCTACGTAAGAGTCATCAGGGCAATACGACGGTCCGCCTGAATGTCCATCACACGGTCCGTTACTGATTGTGCCGGATTGAGTAACATTTTTTGTCACATAACCTGTTCCACTTCCGGTGATGCATAGTGTTTCAGTTGCTGTATCAGCCGTTATCGTTAGATTGATAGATGAATCAGTGCCAAGAGCAGTAGCTGCTGGATATGTGCCAGTTAGCTTATACTCGACCTGCGCTTTTTTAGCAGCCGATTGTAGCGTACTGGCCATTTTTGCATCACGTGCCCGTTGTTGAACACCATTAAACGCGACAACGGTGATTGCCGCTAATATGCCAATAACCACGATGACAATAAGTAGTTCGACGATCGTAAAGCCTGAGCCTGATTTTTTTATATTCATAATGCCGATCCGCCTGCCGACCAATAGCCCCAGCCTCGAGTTGGACGAACGGAGTCGATATTAGGATTGCCTGTTGATTCGATGGCCGGTAGTGTCATTCCACCGTTAACGAGGCGGATTAGCTTGTATTCGGTGCCGCCAGTATTAAAGCAATATGCGTAGTAATTGCCCGCTGCTGCGTTGGGTGTCAGCGGAAGGTTTGTAAGGTACGTGGGCGTTAATCCTGATATGAAGTTTTGCGTGCCAGTATTTGTCCAGCATCCTCCACCTGCCGCTAGGTGGCCTGGGTAAGCAGAGTTATCCGTATAGTAAAGTTGAATTGCTTTATTCATCGCGCCCATATCGGATCGATAAGAGGCATAAGTAGCGCGGCCTTGAACGCCGTTATAGGCGACAATCGTAATGGCAGCTAATATGCCAATAACCACGATGACAATAAGTAGTTCGACGATCGTAAAGCCTGTTTGTTTTGTTTTCATTAGTACTATTTAGTATAAAGCATGAGCGAATTGATAGCTAGGCTGGCAGAGCGGGGTGTTACAGTTAGCGACGAGGGGTGTTGTCGCTAACGATCTTGTTGATCTTTTGAGTAAACAATGAAGGGGTGAAGCGTTTTGATTTACGGTGCAAGGTGGCTGGGAGGAAAGTATATTCATCGGCACGCTTGATAGCTGCAATAAGTGCGTCGACGGTTTGTTCGTCGAATAAAATGCCCGTTTCACCATCCTGAACGATATCAAGGACGCCACCTTTGGCGTAGCCGATAACTGGCGTGCCGGCGGCAAGAGCTTCGACGGCAGAGATGCCGAAATCTTCTTCGTTAGGAAATAAGAATGCTTTGGCGTGCTGGGCGCGTTCGACGAGTTCTTCGTCGCTGATGCGGCCCGTAAAGGTGATGGTTGGTCCGGCAAGTTCCTTTAATCGTTCGGTGTCGGTGCCGCTGCCAATGATTGTGAGTGGAACATGAAGCTTATTGCAGGCGCGGATCGCTAGATCGAATCGCTTGTAGGGGACATGTCGTCCCCAGATGATATAGCCGCTGCGATCGGTCTGTGGGGGTGGCGTAAACCGATCGATTGCGACTGGTGGGTGAACGACCGTGCTAGGGCGATCGTAATATTGTTTGATGCGCGACTGTGTAACTGTTGAATTGGCGATAAAGACATCAATGCCGGGGATAGATTCTAGGTCGAGTTTGCGCATCCAACGGACGAATAGTGGAATAAAAGGGCGGATCAATAGTGTTAGTTCGCCAAAGCTGAATTCCCTTTTAAATTCTTCGTAATGACTCCAGTAATAGCGCGTCGGAGTGTGAATGTACGCGATATGAATCTGATCAGGACGTGTTTTTTTAACCGCCTTGGCTTCGGCACTACTGGTGCTGATGATGACGTCGTAGTCTGATAAGTCTAATTTACGAAAGGCGTAGGCTCGTAATACCGGCCAGAGGACATGCTTGTAGCGGATGAATCGGGGCAGCACCTTTTGCAGGTAGGTTGTTCGCACGTCGCAGTGATGAAAGGCTGGCATGGCTTTTTTGTCGTAGACCGACGTATAAATTGGCGCACCGGGGTACATTTTGTGAATTTCTAGCAGTAATGGCTCTGCCCCACCCATGTTTGTTAACCAATCGGTGACCAGAGCGATTTTTGGTGCGCGACGGGTCATTACTTGGCTCCTTTTTTATGTAGCACGACTCCGACGGTCTTGAAAAGGATTTTAATATCCAGCCAGAAACTCCAGTTTTGGGCATAGAATAATTCCAATTCGATTCGCTCGTCAAACGAAAGATTACTGCGACCAGAGACTTGCCATAGTCCGGTCACGCCTGATTTAACGCTATGTAAGAGTGCGGCATTGCCTTTGATGAGTTTGATTTCTTGCGGCAAGATTGGGCGCGGACCGACCAAGCTTAGGTCGCCGCGGACAACGTTGATTAATTGCGGTAGCTCATCAAGCGAGGTGACTCGCAGGAAATGACCAAATCTAGTGATACGCGGGTCGCTGGCGACTTTGCGGTTTTTTTCGTATTCTTTGGCGAGATCGGGTCGACCCATTTCGCGAAATTCGATGGCCGCATCTTTTTTGCCATATTTTGCCGCCATGCTACGGAATTTAATCAGCCCAATTGGCTTTGAGAATTGGCTTAGGCGGGCGCTGACGTAAAAGACGGGTCCGGGATTTAGGATTGCCTGCAGGATGATGATTGTTAGGTAAAGCGGCGAGAGCAGAACGATGAGCAGGAACGAGATGATAATGTCGAAGATTTGCTTGGCGATCGCCCCCCAGCCGATAAGCGGTGTCTGCGAGACGGATATCATCGGGTATCCCAAGAAGACGTCGACGGTATTTTTACCAGCGTAGAACTCTGCTTCGCCCGGAATAAAGTTGTAGCTGATGTGGTTTGCTTGAGCCGCGCCAAGGATGCGTTGGTTGCGTTCGGTTGAGTCGTATAGGTCGGTTTGGATTATCGTTGTAATCTTTAGTTTTTTAATTTGGTCCAGTGCTTCTTCGAATGTTGAAAAGTGAACAACATCGAGCCCTGTAGGAATGACTTTTTTTGGTCCGGCAACGGCAACGATCTTATAGCCGCTTCGGTGTGTTTCGGACAGATTGTCGGCAATATCGCGGGTAGCCGCAGAGTTGCCGATAATCAGGACGCGACTGGTGCCGCGATCAAAATAAAACAAGAGACTGCGCGTGACGCGGAGTGCCTCGCGGGTTAAGAGGATCAATAGAAATGAAGCGACTAGGGCATAGACGGCTACCAAACGGGCGGGGAATAATTCGCTATCGGTTGCGTACTGCCAACCAATCACCATTAGAATGCCGATAAATGACCCAACGGCAATTTTACTCCACTCGGCCAAGCGGCGATTATAGGTGTTGGCATGATAGAGTCCGAGTGATGCAAATATAAGAATCCAGAAAGGGGTGATCGCAAGGAAGCTAATAAAGTAATCAACAGCGCCAACTTCAGATACGAGTGGCCTATCGTCCATTTGCACACGCAAGATGTATGCGGCAATAAAGGCAAGTAAGAGCACAACGAAGTCAGCGATAATCAGGACGAGACTGTAAAATTTAGTGTTTTTCGATGGCATTTGTGCTGCTATTATAGCATTTTTTCGATACACTAGAGGGAATGAATGTATCTCGACTGGAAAAGGCATATATGGTTCTGCTGGCGGTTATTTTTGGAGGAATTGTCCTGCATGCGCCAATCAGCGTTGGATTGGGGACATTATTTCCGGACTATGACCTGCTGATCAAGTCCTGGAAAGAGGTATTGATGTTGCTATCGGTACCGCTGGCCATCGCCATTATTACTCGTCGCAATCTATGGCAAGAGCTGTGGCGTGATTGGATTTTCCGATTGATCATCGCCTATGTTATTTTACATTTCCTAACCATGGCGGTGTTGTATCAAGGGGTGGCGGCAACGGCGGCAGGCCTGGCGATTGATTTACGCTACATACTGTTTTTTGGCCTGGTATATATATTGGTGCGCACCCTGCCCGTCTATCGTCGGTTACTACTTAAGATCGGCCTGATCGGCGCAGTAATTGTGGTAGGATTTGCGACATTGCAATTGTTTTTGCCGCTAGATATCCTAAAACACCTAGGTTATAGTAAAGAAACAATCGTTCCGTATTTAACCGTGGACGAGAATCCTGACTACGTGCGAGTGAATAGTACGCTGCGCGGCCCTAATCCGCTGGGTGCGTATGCGGCAGTCGTTTTAACGTTATTAATTGCAGCGCTGGTACGCAAAAGGCTTCAATTTGCCGATAAAAAGATCGCTATTGGCATTGGTCTGCTGACACTATGCAGTCTGATTGCGTTATGGGTAAGTTACTCTCGCAGTGCATTGCTGGCGGTGGTTGCTAGTGTGGCTGTTGTATTGGCGATGACAATTGCTCGTCGGCTATCACGAAAGGTGTGGGTGATTACCGCTGCTGTTACCTTTGCGATTATTGGCGGATTGATAGCTAATCAGAACAGTAGTTTTGTATCGAATGTGTTGCTGCACGAAAATCCTAACGAGGGTAATTCATTTAATTCTAATGATGGCCATCTTGAGTCGTTAATCCATGGCACCGAGCTGTTGATTGCACAGCCACTTGGTGCGGGTGTTGGTAGTACGGGTTCGGCATCGTTGTATACTGATACGCCTAGGATCATTGAAAACCAATATTTATTTGTTGCGCACGAGACGGGATGGCTAGGGCTGTTGGTGTTCGTCGCTATATTTATA
>CAMPJF010000052.1 GCA_946886725.1 uncultured Candidatus Saccharibacteria bacterium
GGCGTAGCCGACAGCTAACATCCTTATGGCAGTGGTGCCATAAGAAGAATCATAAAATTGCGAGTTGAGTCATTAAAACTCCTCGAAGTGCCAAAATCTGGCGCCCCCGTAGTAATACGGGGTTATTTTTTTATATGTTGACTACTTCTTTATCAGCTTTTTTTGATGCAATAATCGAAGCGATAATGATTAGCACGCCAGCGCCACCAGCGACCGCTTCTGGAATGCTAAAGAAAAGACTAAGAAGCAAGACAAACGCCAATATACCGATTGTATAGTGTGCGCCGTGTTCGATATACGGATACGCATGCAGCACCTTATGGCGAACCATGTACAGCGTCATCGAACGAACCCAAACCGCACCGACACCCAGGCCGACAGCAATAAGAATGACGTTTTGCGTCACAGCGAACGCACCAATCACGCCATCCAAGCTAAAGCTCGCATCCAACACCTCTAGGTATAGGAACGCCGTAAATCCCGCCATACCAGTCTTTAATAATTTTTTACCGGCAAGTTTCTCTGACTTTTCGTGCTGCTTCGTAAAGAACGCCGACAAGCCACTGACCGTAAGATACGTCAGAATACCGATCACCCCAGCAATCGCCGTCTCTTTTGGATGATGATTGGCTGGCAGTAATGTCACGATCGCCAGTGCTACCGCACTAACGACACTTGGCATCCACCAATGACCGATTTTTTGCATCGGACGCTCAATCGCACTTAACCAGTGAATCGTTCGCGTTTTATCAAACAAGAAATGAAGTGCGAGCATCAACAGGAACATACTACCAAAAGCAGCAATACTGGTATGCGCGCCGTTAATTGCAGCGGCGTACGCCTCTGGGTCATTCAGCGCCAACTCTAGCACTGCATTCCAAGGCAAATTCGCACTGAACATCACGACAAGGATAGGGAACACGATTCGCATGCCGAATACGGCGATTAGTATGCCGATTGTCATAAAAATATGCTGCCAGAACGCACTCATCGTATTTAACACCTTGGCATTGACGATAGCATTATCAAAACTAAAGGTTATCTCGATAACCATCAGCGCTAACGTGACGAGGGCAGCCTCCCAGCCCATATAAATGTAAACGAACGCAAGCGCGAGTATACTGACGATAATAGATCCGCCAAACGAACGGAATAAGTGGGTAGTTTTGTTAAGTATTGCAGACATCTTACCCATTATAACGGCTATGTTTGATTTTTTAGAAAATTTCATCAGCAATCGTCGGTGTATATTCACGCATAAATTTGCTATACTGTCATATATGAAATCATTAAGTCTTGCCCAACCCCATATTATTGTTATGGTTGGCGTACCCGGCGCGGGAAAGTCTTTTTTTGCGGACAAGTTCGCAGAGACATTCAATGCACCCTACCTTAGCCTGGAAAAAATCATTCCATACACCGCCACCGATAATGATGCTTCGACGCTCCTACAACACCAGCTGACAGAACTATTGAAAACGCGCCGTACATTCATTGTCGAAGGCGACACCGACACGCGGACCGAACGCGACAAACTCACCCGCAAAGCAAAGGCTGCCGGATACGAATCGTTAATCGTCTGGGTCCAGACAGACCCCGCTACCGCGAAATTGCGTAGTACGCGAGATACGAAGGATAAAGTCAACCGCACCCTTACCGCCGAGGAATACGATCGAATCGTCAAGCGATTCACGCCGCCAAACGCCGTTGAACGTCCAACTGTTGTAAGTGGCAAGCACACATACGCCACCCAGGCAAAAATTGTATTGAAAAAACTTTCTACCTCAGCGCGACCAGAGATTTCTACGCATGAACGGCCGCTCGTTCGCACCGAAGAGCGCGTCCGCCGAAATAACATTATCGTCAGATAGAGGGGCTATGCCAACAATAATAGATGAAGAGTTTGGGGTTATTACACTCAGGCGAAGCGCTCGCGCTTCCCATGTGCGCATTCGTGTTGCACCAGACGGACGTCTTCGCGCATCGTTGCCATTATACGCACCGACGTTTCTCGTTAAACGTCTTTTAAAGACATCACGTGACGAGCTGCGCGCCATGCTCGCGGAACAGCACCGCGAAACGGTTTTTGAACATGGGATGTTGATCGGTAAGAGTCATTCGCTTATCGTCCACCCAACTACCACCAAGGCAGTCACGGCTACGCGCCACGGTCAGCAAATTATTGTCACGCTCCCCGAAGGCAAGGCATTAAACGAACCAAGCGCAACACGCATCGTACGCGACACCGTCATTGAAGCACTGCGTATCGAAGCAAAAAGTTATTTACCTAAGCGACTGGCATTCTTAGCTGAAAAGTACGGTTTTAAATATGAAAAAGTCCGATTTTCCCACGCAAGCGGACGATGGGGCAGTTGTAGCAGTAATGGCACGATTAGTTTGAATATTGCATTAATGAAATTATCATTCGAACTGATTGATTACGTTTTAGTTCACGAACTAAGTCACACTATCCAAATGAATCATTCTGACAAGTTTTGGGATTTAGTAAAAATAGGTGATCCACAATATAAAATCCACCGCCAGGCATTAAAGAATGAAAATCCATCTATTTAAAATGCTTATGGTGCAGTATAATTAGGGCTAATATGTACCATGGTGGGGTAAAGATCAACGACAAGGCAACGCAAATTATCCGTTTTGCGAGTTTAGTCATGCCGGTCGCACTGACATGCTACGGACTGTTCATCCAATATGATATCGCCGACTCGTCCCATTACGCCGGAAATGCGATCTTTTTTGCTATCGTCATCGCATGGAGCCTTATGGCATCTTTTCATTTTCTGTCTTCACCATCTAACAAGATGGTCAGCGCCGTAGCATTAACGACCTACCACATCCTTGCGGTCATGTACTTATTGTTAGTGTCCGGATTTGTCAATCCGTTCATCATAGGCTGGATCCTGCTGTTTGTCTGCGCCAACGCTTTCTTTGGACGCAGCGGACTTCGATTGAGTATTGTCGTCCTAATCGCCGCGGCAGCTGCCGATGCAGTTCTTCATAGCGACTCACCGGCAATTATATTGGCAGATATACTGACGGTGATTTCGATATTGATCGTGGGCATTACGGTCGCGTCCATCAGTCAAGAGCAAGAGAGCGACAGCGACGAACTCATTAAAAGCAAAGCAAAAGAATCGCTAGAGCGTGATCGCATCCTGACGATCGTTAACAATCTCGCGGACGCTATCCTTAGTACTGACGAAGATGGCATTATCCGCGTCTATAACGCCGCCAGCCTGAATCTCCTGGATACAAATACCGGCCTTGATGGAAAGAATATCAATGACATTCTTACACTTATCGATGCGGACGGCAAAGCCGTTAATTTGCTGGACGACATGAAAAAAACGCAGAGCGTCGTCGTGCGTGATGACACGACGATGGCGATTGCCGACGAAACAATACGCCTCGAAATAACCTATTCGCCGATTCGTAGCAGCTATAGTGTATCAAAGGAGGCAGATACTCAAGATGGCTATATCCTCATCTTGCGCGACGTCACAAAAGCAAAAAGCCTTGAGGAAGAGCGGGATGAATTCATCAGCGTCGTCAGCCATGAGCTGCGAACACCGATCACTATTGCCGAGGGTACGATCAGTAATGTCCAACTTATGATGGATCGGCCAAACATTGCAAAGCCAAAATTGAAAGAAGCAGTAAATACCGCGCATGATCAAGTAATCTTTTTGGCGAAAATGGTGAATGATCTCAGTACGCTTTCTCGAGCTGAACGCGGCGTGGCTGATGCCGAAGAGGAAATCGATGTCAAAGCAATGGTAAATGATTTGTTTGGGGAGTACGCTCCACAAGCCGCCAAGAAAGGTCTTCGCTTTAATCTAGACGCAGGCCCCCACCTTGGAACCATCATGGCGAGCCGTCTGTATCTGCATGAGCTTTTGCAAAACTTTATTACAAATTCGATTAAGTATACGAAAGAAGGTGGCGTGACGCTTCGTGCGCACAAAAAAGATAACATCTTGACTTTCGAAGTGAAAGATACGGGGATTGGCATCAGTAAAGCCGACCAAGAAAAGGTCTTTAAAAAGTTCTATCGATCCGAAGATTATCGCACGCGCGAGACGGGCGGAACTGGCTTGGGACTGTACGTGGCAGTCAAACTTGCAAAGAAGCTAGGAACAAAAATTCAGCTTAACAGCCGACTCAATCACGGCTCGTCCTTCAGCTTTGATCTTAAAGATAAATAATAAAACTCGGACGTATCATTAGCTTACACTAGTCGACTGCTTGGCGCGCCTTGGTGATTGCACGGGACGACCTTTCCACGTAATTGATCCTTTGGCGTAGCCGACAAGACTCTGCATATATAAGATAGTCTCTTGAACGATCACAATTGGCCAAACAAATACAGCAACCCACCAGTTTCGCCCCCATACTGTATAGGTATAACGCGCATATAGCCCCGCAAACAAGATAAGGTAGAGTAGGCCGAGCGTCTGAAATCGCGACCAATCGACGACAATACCGCTAACGACCAATAGCAATGGCGTATTTAGTAGCATCAAAATAAGCAATCCAAAAGCACCAGTCCACCAGACGCCGCCCGTCATTGGGTAAAGCAATCGGCGGCTCGTCTCTCGCTGGGACTGCCACTTCTTTTCGTAGCTTACCCCAAGTACTTTGTTGTCGATCAAGCAGTGATAAGCCTTTGTGCCGATCAGTGCCGCTATGCGTGATTCTGGCTCAACCTCTGCCTTATGCGACACAAACCCGCCGATGATATTTAAAAGTGTATGACGCTTGATCATCCATAATGAGCTTGCAGTTGCCGGTAATGATTCACGGGAGAACAGTAGCGCCCAAAAATAACGCAGATGACCAAACAGCACGCTAGGGCGCCACGCGTCATTGCGACTTGGTATAACCGACGTCATCTGAAGCTCTTCACTGATCATATAACTGACCAATTGACTGATCGTATTCGGCTGAATATAGGTATCCACATCTAGAAAAATGATATACGTACCACTTGCTTCACGCGCCAGCACCTCAAGTGCATGGTTTTTACCTAACCATCCTTCTGGGAGCGGCGTTCCTGGCACAAAACGTACCCCCGCATGCGCGAACGAATTAATAAGGACTGACGTATCATCAGAAGACTCGTCATCAAATACGATTATTTCCATCTTGGCGTAGTCGCTCGCAAGCACTCGCTCTAAACACTGCGTCATGGCGTGCGTCTCGTTGCGAGCAGGCACGCACACGCTGACGCTTGGCGCCTCAATAGCGGGCGTATAGTTCTTGCGAATTCGAAAACGTTTCAGTGCGAGCTCGAGACGGAAAGCGAAGGTTAATAATAGAGCGCCTAATAAAACAGTAAGGATGGTGTAAATAACTATAATCACGATACATTCATCCTATCACGCTTGACGCCCGAGGGGTAGCGCGTTATAGTGGTACTTGACAGTCTGCCAACGAGCAGACTATTTAATTTGGGAGAGTTACTACTTTGGCAACAAAGGCAAAAAAACCAGCAGCAAAGAAAGCGACGAGTCAGACAAAAGTGACCCGTATTACTGCGAGTGATACTGAAAAAGTAGTTGCAGCTAAAGCTAAAACACCTGCCAAGGCATCCAAGCCTGAAGCAAAACGACAAAAAAAACAATCGAACAGCCCGCACTTCATTAAAGGCATGGCATCACCATTTATCGCACTCGGCGGCTACTTCAAAGGCGCATGGTACGAGTTGCAGCAAGTGACATGGCCAAATCGAAAAGCTACATGGAGCTTAACTGTAGCACTAATTGGATTTACGATTTTTTTCGTCGTTATGATCCTGTTGCTCGACGCACTATTTAAATATTTATTTGAACTAATTCTAGGATAAAGGAAACATATGTCAACAAACCGATACGATAGCACACGACAATGGTATGCGATTCACACATACAGCGGATATGAAGAAAAAGTTGCTGATAGCATCCGACAGCGAATTAACGCGGTTGACATGGCTGACAAGATTTTCGACGTCATGGTACCAAAAGAAAAGCAAATTGAAATCAAGAACGGCAAGCGTAAAGTTGTTGAAAAGAAAATCTTCCAAGGTTACGCGCTAGTAGAAATGAAGCTAACCGACGAAACTTGGTACATCGTCCGCAACACACCTGGCGTCACCGGATTTGTCGGCACTGACACAACACCAACGCCAGTCTTTGACAGCGAAATTGCTAAAATCAAGAAGCGCATGGGCGTGGAAGATCCAAAGCATCAGATCGATTTCAAAGAAGGTGAAGTGGTTAGTATCACCGATGGGCCATTCAAAGGCTTCGACGGCGCCATCAGCGAAATCGACACCCAAAAGGGCAAGATCAAAGTTATGGTCAGCATGTTTGGCCGCGACACCCCAGTCGAACTGGACGCACTGCAAGTTACCAAAGTTTAGTTACTTCAACACCTCCTCCGGGAGGTGTTTTTTTGCAATCATCATCCTAGGGAGGTATCACATTGGAACGAACAACTGATCATCTACGTCCGCGACAGCCGGAGCCACAGAGTACGCCGAGTATGCATCAGACCCCGCTTTACATTCTTATGACACCGGAGCAAAGTAGCGGCAATATCCTCACACTACCTGGCGGTAGGCTGCCTCGTGGGATACGAAATAGTACCCTGATCGTCGATAATGCCTCACATATCCTAAAGCAACATAACATCAATTTCAGCCCCACAGCAGCGGGATGGGTCCACGACGATGAAAGCAGGGAATTCGGACAGGCATATTTAGTCGAGCCCGCCTATCATACGAACGTTCCCGAACATATCGATTTGACAGGCTCAATGCGAGGCGAACTGATTCCGGCAGCGCCACAACCCGAACATAATTCGCAATTAGAGCTACATCACTACACATCATTACTCGCACGAATGCAAAGCATGAACTTTCGACGCCGGCAGATTAATCGAATTCGGTCTGACGCCGAAAGACTCCCCCTTCGCGAAGAAGAAGAGGCATTTCTTCGCTCGTTTGGGCGATACATCTTGCGGCGCGCCACTCGGTAGCTTTTACTAGTATTGATCGAGTGAACAAATGGTTGTATAGTATATTTACTCCGCGCAATGTCACCACGACACAAGGAGTCTGTATGAAATCACGGTTCATGAAACGCATCGTTATTCCGATTGTTGCTGCGATTGTGCTCGCTTACGCCGCCTGGGGTTTCGGGCTTATCAACTTCGAAGAGGCAATAATACTGCAAAATCTTGGCGTTAGTTTCGTCATTTTTGCTAACATCGTTTGGGTAATCCTCGTAGATTCCGCCGAACGCTGGCCAAATGACAACACACTCACTCGCACCCTCAAGATCTTTACCTTTTCGACAAAGTAGCTGATACTCATTGCGCGGAGTATCATTACCTTAGTGATACTTGCATTTACCGACATATTTTAGTACTATATATCAGTTACGCAC
>CAMPJF010000053.1 GCA_946886725.1 uncultured Candidatus Saccharibacteria bacterium
CTTTTCTAGCGAGGTAATTAATTTACCGGCCGACGAACTAAAAGACACGATTTGCCAGCTCTTCACCCAGGCTGAACTCTACAAGTAGTACCTATATCTGTTATAATAAAGGAAAATAGAATTCTGGAGTTTTAAGCGTGAATATTTTCGATATATTAGTAGTTCAACCGATCTTTAACTTGCTGATCGGACTGTACAGTATTGTTCCTGGTGGAGATTTTGGCGTCAGCATTATTATCTTTACGATTTTAGTGCGCTTTGCGCTGTATCCACTTGTTAAAAAGCAGTTGCATCAAACGCAGGCGATGAAAAAACTTCAACCACAGCTGGCAAAAATAAAAAAGCAAGCCAAAGGAAACAAGCAACTTGAAAGCATGCAAATGCTGGAGCTGTACAAGCAGAATGGGGTTAATCCGTTCCGTTCTATTGGGATTTTGCTGATTCAGCTGCCTATCTTTATCGCACTGTATAGTGTGATCCAAATCTTTACGATCCACCGTGATCAAATTGCCAAGTTTAGCTATGGCTTTATGGAGGGGGTAGTGCCAGTAAAGGAGCTTATCCAAAAACCAGATCAATTCAATGAAATGTTCCTTGGCTTTGTCGACCTGACTAAAACGGCATTTACGACTGGTCACATTGACGTATTTTTGATTATCTTAGCGGTCATCGCGGCATATACGCAGTACGTGATGGGCAAGCAAACAATGCCACATGCCGAGTCGAAAAAAGGTTTTCGTGAGATCATGGCTGAGGCTGCCGAAGGCAAGCAAGCTGATCAGGCGGAAATGAATGCCGTCGTCATGACGAAAATGTTAAAAGTCATGCCATTCTTTATGTTCTTCATTATGATTAGTTTGCCGGGCGCACTCGCATTGTATTATGCGACATCCAATATCGTCGGTGCGATTCAGCAGGCCATTTTATTGAAGAAAGACGAAGAAGAGCTGGAAGAAATCGCCGATGAGGCGCCAGTGACCACACATAAAAAAGCAACCGCAAAAGCCCGCCAAAAGTCCGCTCAGACAGCGACAATTACCCGGATTGAGGCAAAGGATACCCCAAAGAAAGCGAGGAAATAGTGAACGCCCAAGAGTCAGTTGATTTTGCAAAGAAGTATCTCGAGGATACATTATCGTTCTTTGGTATTAATGCAGCCGTTCATGCAGATTGCCACGAGGAAGTTATCGAGCTTTCCGTTTCATCAACAGAGTTGAATAGTATTTTAATCGGTAAGAACGCCGAGACGCTGCGTAGCTTGCAGTATGTTATTTCAACGACGCTGCGTAACAAGGGTGCGCAGCTAACCCGAGTGAACGTTGATATTGGTGACTACAAAAAACAACGTGCCGAAAAGCTAGCGGCTCAAGCTCGCGAATGGATCGAAGAAGTTCGTCGAACTGGCGATACTTACGTCGGTAATCTTAACGCCGCTGACCGACGCGTCGTACACCATGTCGCCAGTGAATACGAAGACGTCCATAGTTTTTCTGAAGGCGAAGGACGAGAACGTCGGATAATCATTGCCCAAAAAAGCTCATAGTTGAATCTATAGAATCAAAAATAACTCCGCATCAGTGGAGTTATTTTTTTAAGGCGCTCATATATACGGCGTGGGTTTGTTCGGCCATGCGGCGCCACGAGTACTGCTTTATGCGCTCGAAGCCTTTTGCTATTAGCTCATCTCGGCGCACGGGATCAGATAGAATGTCTTCAACTGCGCGCGCTATATCGACGCTATCGGTCGGATTGAAGTAATGGGCGGCGTCGCCGTACACCTCGGGTAAGCACGTTGCGTTGCTGCTGGCGACCGGAGCGCCGTAAGTCATCGCTTCGAGGCCGGGTAAGCCAAATCCTTCCATAAGCGAGGGAAAGACGTATGCTTGGCAATTTTTAAACAGCCAGGCTAACTGATCATCATCGACAAACCCTGTGAAAAGGATATTTTTATACCCTTTTTCATTAAAATACGCTTCCGTCTTTAGGGCGGAGGCACTTTTGTTACCCACTAAAATCAAACCAAGGTCGGGGTGTGTCTCTAGGAGCTTTTGATGGGCGTCACCTAATCGTTTAATGTTTTTATAGTCGCTTTGTTGTCCGACGTACATAATAAATTCTTTGAATGGTTGATTATAAGGTTTTATATCTCCCTCGACAGCGTCAGCCGCTTCGTAAGTAGTAGTGATCTTACTTATTGGAACACCAAGGCGGGCGCTGACATCAAGCCGAACGTATTCGGTTGGCGTAATAATGTGGCGGCTCTTTCGAGCGGCAATCGTAAAAACAAAACGCCCGATAAACTGTTTTGCGTGAAAGACAAGCCAGTTCTTGTCGGAATTGTAGGTATCTAACAGCGTAAGGTCGTGAAATGTCGTGACGACTGCGCCCTTATATGCAATTGGCTGCTGTGGCATACAAAAATGCACAAGGTCAGGACTGAGGTTATCAAGAAGCTTTTTAAATCCCTTTTGCTCATCAAGCGAATAATTTTTAAAATCAGCGGGCTTGACGGTAAAGTTACTGGCCGTGGGGATCCAGTAAGATAGGTCTTTTGTCGGAACAAGAACCGTATAGTCGTTAGTGGTGTCGACCTGTTGCAGGTAGTGAAGGAGACGCTTAACGTAGGTGCCGGTGGTGGAATGGATAATTCGGGCGTCAATAACGATATGCATAACTACTTCTAGTATACGTCACTTCTTTTTATTGAACACTACGCGCGTATAAAATAGATAATTCCAGGTAAACGTGGCGATAGAGGCGAGAAGTTTTGCGATGATAATGACCAATATACCTGTTACGCCGAAATCACGAATAATCGGCTCTAGTAACCACATCAAGGCTGGTTGCAAGATCCAGATGCCCGACAGGGTAACGAGAATGAATTTTAGTGCTTCGTGCTTAATGTGGTGATCGGGTGTTTTGAATGCGTATTTTTTGCTTGCAAAAAAGCTAAAGACAAAAGAGATCGAGGTTGATATAAAGTTGCCGCCGATAAGGGGGAGGTGAAAGATGCTTGTTAGTACGAGGAGTATGGCAAAGTCAATTGCCGTGCTAATACTACTGACCAGGCTAAACCGTATTTTCCGTGGGGTGATCTTAAAATTGACCATTATTATTTTTGCCCGTGTCGAAATACCAGTCGGGAATAAAGGGTGTAATTCCACACCATCGTAACCCCGGTAGCGATGAGCTTGCTAATGAATAATGCGACATCTTCAGATGGTGTATATAGTGCGGTGACGGGCGTTAGAAGTGCAATGACAACCGTCTGTAATACCCATAATCCAAACAAAGTCACTGCAATAAACAAAACGATTTCTCGTCGAATATCAGTGCCAGCTGTTTGAAACGTGTACTTTTTATTGGCAAAAAAGCTAAAGCAAAAGGCGATTGTCGTCGAGAGAATGTTGGCGGTGATAACCGGTAAGCCTAGTGCTTTGAATATAAACAATAAACAAAAATCAAGTAAGGTGTTAAATCCGCCAACTGCTAAAAAACGAAGCTTTTGTCGGCTATTTTGCATCACGACTTTCGCGGTATTCATCGATAAAATAAAGCGGACGGTTCTTTGTTTCGTTAAATATGCGACCGATATATTCACCAATAATTCCTAACGATAGTAACTGAACGCCGCCCAAGAAAAGTACGACAGCCATAATTGACGAATAGCCTTCGCCAGTTGAAACACCAAAAAACGGCCGAATTAACAGATAAAGGATATAAATAAACGCACTGACGGACACGACGATACCCAGCACTGATGACGCGCGCAGTGGAGCGGTCGTGAACGAAGTAATGCCATCTACCGCTAAATTAAATAGTTTAATATAATTCCATTTTGTTTCACCGGCCATGCGCGGATCGCGGTCGTAAGTGATTTCTTTTTTCTTATAACCAATCCAGCTGAACATGCCCTTCGTGTAGCGCTCGCTTTCGCGGAACTGCCGCAGGGCCATGACGCAGCGACGGCTCAGCAGGCGAAAGTCGCCGGTATCCTGCTGGATAGGAATATGAGTGGATTTTTGCAGTGTCCGGTAAAATAACGTCGACGTCGTCTTCTTGAGCCAACTTTCGCCGGCGCGGTTGCGACGCTGTGCGTAAACATCATCATATCCGTCTTCCCAATGCTTGATCATCTGGGGGATAAGTTCGGGTGGATCTTGCAGGTCGGCATCGATAATGACGGTCGCATCGCCATTGGCGTGGTCGAGGCCGGCGAGCATGGCGGTTTCTTTGCCGAAATTACGCGATAAATTAATGTAGGCGACACGAGGATCTTTTTCGGCGTACGATTTAATAATGTGTAACGTCTTATCGCGACTGCCGTCGTTCACGAACAAGAACTCAAAGGCGTATTGTTTTGTCTCGCCGGCAAGCTTGTACAGTCGCTCATATAGGTGGCGAAGCACCTCTTGTTCATTAAAAGCAGGCACAAGGATAGTGATTTTTTTTCGCGATGTCATTAGATTCTATTATACCACCGCCGGTGATAGTCGACTATTCGACGGCGTTAATCAAGTCTACGATGCTGTCTTTGGTGGTGATACCGGCGGTCTTAAACGCATCCGTTTTTGCACTCGCTGATTCATCGTCGCTTCCTAAAATTGCGCCAGCATGGCCTAACTGAACGCCAGCAGGAGCATGATGGCCGGCGATGTAGCCAAAGATTGGTTTGGTGATATGTTTTTTGACGTGCTCGGCTGCAGCTAATTCATCGGTGCCACCAATCTCACCAATCATTACGATACTAGTGACGTCTGGGTCGTTTTGAAATAGATCAAGACATTCAATGAAGCCAGTGCCGCGCACAGGATCACCACCAATACCGATGACGTACTTTTGTCCAATCCCGCGAGCAGTTAATCCCGCCATCGCTTCGTAGGTGAGTGTGCCAGACCGACTGACAATACCAACCGTCCCGGGTAACCCCATACTGTCGGGGATAATCCCCAATTTATTAACGCCGGGTAGTAATATGCCCGGGCAGTTAGGTCCAATCAATACGGATGACTCCCCTGCTATCCGTTGTTTAATTTGCAACATATCATGCACGGGAACGCCCTCGGTAATACAGATAATCAGTGGGATTTTAGCGGAAATTGCTTCTAATATAGCCGCTTTGGCAAATGGCGCTGGTACAAATATTATGCTGATATCTACCACGTGGTTTTGCTGGACATCAGCTATCGAACTGTACACAGGAATGCCATCAACCATCTCGCCGGCTTTATTGGGTGAGGTACCCGCGACGACATTCGTTCCAGCCGATTTCATGGCTTTGGCATGGAAAGATCCTTGCCCGCCAGTGATTCCTTGGACAATAACGTTTTTTGCAGCGAATAGTTCTTTATTCATGACTTACCTCTTTCGCGGCACGCAAGCATTCTTCTAGTGTTGCTAGAATGGCGATATTTTCTTTCGCAAGCAGTGCAGCTGCAGCGTCATAATTTGTTCCTGCCAAGCGAATGAACAACGGGGGTAGATCTTTCATTTGGCTTTTGGCGGTAATAATTGCTTTTGCAACTTCGTCACATCTGGTGATGCCGGCAAAAATATTAATAACAATAGCATGGATATGATTGAACTCCATGATACGTTCAAAGGCAGACAAGACGCTGGCGGCATTGGCGCCACCTCCGATATCTAAAAAGTTAGCAGGCCTCATGCCGGCAGTTGCAACCGCATCAACCGTTGCCATTGCTAGGCCGGCGCCATTTGCGATTGTCGCAACCGTTCCTTTTTCGTCTAGCACAACAAAATTAGCGTTCGTTGGCTTTTCTTCAAAATTCCATTCAGGGTGGCGAAAGGTGGCCGCGTTATCGAGCTCTATTTTGCAGTCACCGGCAACTAATTTATTGTTAACGGTTAGAACCAATGGGTTAATTTCTAGTAGCGTGGCATCATTCTTCGTAAAGCAGCGGTAGGTGCGTTCGATAATATCTTGCAAAGCAAAGGTTTGGCCAGGTAAGTCAAGATATTCCGCTAATTGCTCGCCGGCTTGATCGGCGTTTTTATTGGTAACAGTGGTGCGCAAAAAACTAGCATGATCGTTCAATTCTACTTCAACGCCGCCGTTCGTATGAGCGACTAGTTCGATACAGGCGTCTGTTTTATTGATAACGAATGAAAAATAATATTCATTTTTAATATCGAGCTTTTCTTCGGCTAGAATGGCGTTTGGCTTAAAGCCACGAATATCTAGTTCGAATAACTTGTCAGTCGTCATAGTCACGTCTTCTGGCTTCTCAACAATAACAATACCGCCTAGTTTGCCGCGGCCGCCAATCGGCACCTGTGATTTTAGAACAATAGGCAATGCTAATTCAGGGGTGTATTCCCGCGTAATTACCTGCGCATTCGGAACGGGTACGCCGGCGCTGCGAAGAATGGTTTTCGCCTCATATTCAAGAAGTCTCATATAAATAATGGTACACCGAAAATAGCGAATCGTCACTTAACTAGTCGAAGGTATTCCACTATTTAAGTGACGAGGACAGAGAGGTATTTATTTTCTATCCACGTCGACTGCCTTAACGGCGTGTTACCGTGACGGTGATTTCAAGACGAGTCTTAACGACTGGCGTCATGCCGATTTTATTTTCGATCGTCTCGATCTGAATATCCTTGAATGCGTACAAGCGCCTTTTCTGGCTGTCCAGTAAATTGGTGACACGCTCCGACACATTCAATTTCAGATTAGCTCGTTCTAGCTCTTGAGCTGATGCGTCGTCAGGAAATGCGGTGACCAGCCGGAAAGACGCGGATAAATTACCGCGCAAAATCTCCTGCGTCAAGCATCGGGCGATGCGATCTTCAAGCTTCACTGCTTGAGTTGGTTTGGTCGTTGTATTCATAAGACCTCACTGTCCTAAATTGTTGGGAAAGAACGGATTCATTCGATGAAACATTTATTATATTATATCACAGTATGCATAAAAATACAAGATACTATTGCAATAGGCGTGCTAATATTAAATTCACTGTTCGGTATTTCGCCAAGATGAGAGATGATTGTGATATCACATAAGTATAATTCAAATCGCCTATTCGACAGTACGACTTTATGGGACTAAGTCTTCCCATGTCTGATATAATTACTATATAAATATGGTAAAAGTTGCGATCATTACAAGGACAAAGGATCGTTCGGTGTTTTTGCCGCGAGCGATAAATTCTATTGGTGAACAGAGTTTCAGCGATTATATTCATGTCATCGTAAATGATGGTGGGGATAGGACTGAAGTGGAGAGAATAATTAACTCTCAAAAACCAGAGGTGCAGTCTAAGATTCGGTTATTTCATCGCGAGAACCCGAGTGGTGCCCCCGATACTATATTTAATGAAAGTATAGATAG
>CAMPJF010000054.1 GCA_946886725.1 uncultured Candidatus Saccharibacteria bacterium
TCATAAGAGCCAAACTATTGTTCGTCGATACGTACTAGTAGCGATAAATTGCCGCAACGGGAACTTTAGCGGGCAGCATTTCGTTGCCGACGCCTAATATGTTGCCACCTTGGGAGAGGACCTTCTTGACGAGGTCGGCGATGTGGTCATATTCTTGTTGCTTGGCGAACGACAATATCGGCACTGCGCTATGAACGGCATCACTAACGGTGTCGGTTGTTTTGCGAGTAATACCGACCAGTAATGTTTGGACACGGCCCATGTTGGCTGCCTCTTTTACGTCTTTGTAGTCATAGGATGACTTTTGGATGCCTTCTTTTTCTTGCAGCTGTTCGATCGCGTCGGTGGCTCGTTTTGCAATAACCTCAGACTGGATGATCGGCCACGCCATAGCACTTAGATCTGGGATGGTTGCGGTTGTTTGATTGCCAGGAATGTATGAATGAATCAACGCGGGAAGCTTGCTGATATTGCGATAGTCACCTACTTCACTGTCGGTACCTGCGATGACGATCGGGAGCGTGCTATCGATGTTTTTTGTCGTTGCTATCGCATTGTCAATTGCGCGAAAGTAGTATAGTCGCTCTTCTCTACCCGCTCCGTTCGAGTCGCCTTGGCCATGGGAAGCAGTGGCAGCGCCGTTACCACTCGAACTGCTCCGGTTGCGTATTGTGCTGCTCCCCGAGAACATCTCGTCTATATTAAGCGCATCTTCTGGGCTGGATGGGATATCGATTGCTACAGGTTCAAGCCCGTACATGTCACCTTTGAATAGCTTGGTATTGTGCATAGCAAGCGCCAATAGATAGTATGGTTGATCGTATGTGGCGATGATCAGTAGCGGCGTAATATCATAAGAGTTCGAGATGCAGACTCGCTCTTCACACTCAACTGGCAAATGAAAGATTTCAAATTTTTCAGGTCCGGCAAAAATTGCCATACCTTCGGTGCTTTGTCGCCAAAAATCCATGGCTTCTATCTGCGATTCTAATTGCTCAAAAGTAGACGACATCGTGTCGTCTTTGGACTGCTTCTGCCACATTTCTTTTGCTTGGCGTAGAAGGTTTTTATATCTGGTCTGGTCTTCTTGCATGTGGGGCGGCGATGGGTGTCTATGTGTCGGTAGGTAGATGCTGATGACGTTTCCGGTCTGAGGTCGCGCTAGAGTTTCGATTGAAGACTGAGTGACTTTATTCATACTTATCCTCCTTACGTAGCCGATTTACTACACTATTAGTTAAGCGCATCATCTGTTTTTTAGCTGTAAAGTATTTCACTTCGTCCTAATGTCGGGCTGAGTGTAGGCAATACCAGCTAATCATCGTCCTTTTTATTGACGTGTGGAATTCGTGAAATCAGCACAGCGTACGCCGCCGCGGCCAGTGCGATGAAGTGAAAGTTAAAGCCAAGTGCCATGCCAATTGCGGCTGAATACCAAATACTAGCAGCGGTCGTGACGTTCGTAACGATGTTTTTTGATTCTTTTTTCAAAATAATGCCAGCACCTAAAAATCCAATACCTGACACAATCTGCGAGGCAATACGGGTTGGGTCGCCCTCGTCTAGCATTCGCGATAAAAATGCAAACATCATCGACCCGGTAATAACAAGCGTCTGCGTGCTGATGCCGGCAGGCTTTTTTCGCAGTTCCCGTTCGTACCCGATAATCAGCCCGCAAATCAAAGCAAGACCAAGGTCTATCAGGAATTCTATCTCTTTGGGGCCGACAATATTTTCTAGCATGTTCTCATTGTAATTTTGCAAACTGAGCATTGCCTGATAGTTGCTTGTGATTGTATGTCTTCTGTTGAATATTGAATGAAACGGGGCTATGCTTGATATAACAACCTGATGAAATGCAGAAGATTAATTTTCAAAGGAGGGGTGATATGAATGAAGCTGGTACAGAGGACTTGCGTCGAGATATGAGTCAAACAGAAACCGGAACAGAACATATGACCGACGCCCAGCGCGTCGAACTCGAATTACTATCACGGCAGGTCGGCGAACCAATGCCAAGCGAAGGACTAACTCGTGCTGAAGCGTCCGAGAAAATAGAAGAGCTGCGTCAACAGGTCGATGAAGAGTCGAACATGGGTATTAGTAAGGACGACACCGATACGGTTATTGGTGACGACGAATAGTATATTTCGTCGAAGCAGCCACCCCTATTGACTTATTTATTCTAATCTGTTATAATCATCCGGTTATTGTTGCGCTGTGATCGGATAGCTGATCGCGCGGCAATTGAACGTTAACAAACCGTTTATTTATGTTGTTATTCGGATAAATCACTAGATTACTGTCTAATGATTTGTCCGAATAACACTTCTACCAAAATTGATAGGAAGCACGTTCATGTTTATGACCGCAACAGTGGCTGTTCTGATCGTTGCTGTGATTGGTGTTGCGTTCAAATACGCAATACCCTTCCTCATTAGCCGTGGGTTTTATACCGATTGGCATGTTTCATGGCGCGAATACAGTGCTGGCCTCGCGGTCTTTGCATTGGTCGTCGCACCAACCGTCGTGTTTGTCGGGAATCAGATTTCCGTTGCCGAAGCGCTTCGCTACGAAGAGTTTTATAACGGCGTCGAAACCCGGGCACTTGAACACAAGACTGTCTGCCAGGCGGGAACAAGCGGCTCGACCGCAAGTTCCGGACGCAGCAATTGCGCCTACGAATACAACACCGGACAATCGTACACGTACTGGGACACTTGTCCCGAGACGCGCACCACGATCGACAGTAAAGGAAACGCGCAGACTGAAACGGTTTATGTGCCATGCACGCAGACCGCTTATATCTACGCGCCCTATGCAACGTTGGAATTTCGTTACGAGATTGTCGATTCGTTAGACGGCTCGTATCGGTTTTCGCCGGTATACCTAGAACAAAATCCGAAAATGTATGCCGACAAGGCGATACCGACTGATTTGCCTCGTGGCGCACCGGCCGAATGGGTCGATGCAAAATCAAGGCTTGACGCCGGTGATCCGCGTGCCGTCACGCGCATGTTCGGATACGACAACTACATTCTTGCCGCGAAAGATGATATGCTTTTGCCTTTTAGTCAGGATGTCGAACGATACAAAGCCGAGGGAATCCTTCCGGATCACACGGCTAACATCAAAGGCAACCCGATGACGGGCTTTAATGCGTCTTTTGCGCACAAGGTCAGCTTTGTTGGCGTTGGGGTGTCGAATGAGTCGGCATGGCAAGAATCCCTCATGGGGTTTAATGCTGCGCTTGGCTCGAAGTACCGCGGCGATCTGCACATGGTCTTGATTGACAGTGCGCGGGTCGACGAACCCGTCACCTACCTTAATGCCGTCAAGGCGTATTGGCTAGGTGAAGAGTTTGGGCGTCGTGCTATCGCCAAGAATGCCATCATCGTGGTGGTTGGCGTACAGGACAATAAGGTGCAGTGGGCTCAGGCAACGACCGGCATGCCTTTTGGCAATGAAATAATGGCCGAAGGCATCAAGGCGCACCTCGTAGGTGTGTCGGTCGACCCAAACACTGTCATTGGTAATCCTCGGACTATCGTCACTCCCGCTAGCGGTAGCGGCGAAGACGACACGGTCACGTTGGAAAAATCAGACAAGATGGGTGTCCTTGAAGAAGTCGTGCTTCATACCTTCCCGTTCAAACGCGCCTGTATGGGTTGCCAGGACGACGAGGGTGAGATTGGGTACGACAATCTGGTCGCCAAGGTTCAGCCGCCACTCTGGCAGCTGACTATCATGGTGACGATTGTCGCCCTGCTTTCAATCGGATGGTGGATTTTTGTCGGCCGGTCGACGCTCCTTGAGCGCCGGCCTCGACGTAATTTGCCGACTGACGATCATCGGCATTACCGCAAGTCAAAACCCTACCAGTACTACTAAAAAGGAATACACATGACAAACGCAAATGGCTTCACCGGTTGGCTTGCTCGCAATACAAAACTTGCGATCGGCATCGCTGTCGTCGTCGTCGTTGGGATCATCGCTTTGGTGATCGTGCAGTATGCAATCTCCGTCCAGAACGAGGGTGAACGTATGCAGGAAAGGATCGAGACGCTTTACAAGTCGTCACAGAACTCCCTTTCCACCTGTATCGATCAGGGGCAAATTGCCGCGCAAGTGGCAGTTCAAGAGCGTGAAAGTTTGCGCGAAACCTTGACCGATGTCGCCTCTGCCCGCTACACGGACGCCAGCGGTAATCCTACCAATGCGTCCGGTGTCCTGGGTGGTGGGCAACTGATTTCGATGCTGCAAGAGCAGTATCCGACAATCGACCCTGCGTTGTTCAAGAATCTGCAGGCAACCGTCATTGGTTGTCGGACGCAGTTCCAGGGTGCGCAGGATCGACTGTTCATCGATGCTCGGACATTCAATGAGTGGCGGCTGTCGAACAACGTGTTCAACTCTGCCATCAAGGGAAACTTCCCTTCGGATGAGCTGGATGTTGAAAATCTGGCAGCCAAGCAGACCGTGACGGGTGCGGCGGCTTTGGCCTACATGACGCGAGTCATTACGGTCGAAGCAGCAAATGACGCATTCGAATCGGGTACGCTGGCCGAACAGGATCTGTTCGGCAAGAAGTAATAAATAAACGGTGTTGCTGCCCAATGGGCAAATCCCCAGGGAAACGTGCTGATGGCCGACAGGCCTGCGCGTTTCCCTGGGAAACACATCCAGAAATATCACAGTTCTGCTGACGAGTCGTAAACGACGAAATGTGTTACGCCACCTGTTTATTTTTTTGCGCTAGCGACTTACGCGCGGCAGCGGTACGCGCTTTTTTATCGACTGCCATATGTATATGCAAGCGACGACAATATGCAGAACCACGGACGCTATAATGCCAATTGGTGCGAATAAAATATGCGCGATTCGTTCCATTGCCGAGTATTCTTTGAGTCCTATTATAAAAAGTGCATAAAGCGCAGCGCAGCTCGCAAGTAACAATCCGGTGATTAAGATAGCGTCGTACTCCAGATTTCTGGCAACAACTAGCATGACTATACTCGCAACAAGTATCGTTAGTATTTTTTCATGAGTGTATGTAAAAAAACGACGCACGGCGTGTTTCGTGGCAGTGGTAACTGTACCCCATGTCGATGCCGAGTTTAGTCCAACTGCTGTTGTATACGATGGTCGATATGGTGCAGTTGCCATGATCGTAGGGCGACGCAATAATGCGTCACGGCGATAAGCGTAGCCAGGCTTTACGCCTTTTATAAAGGCAGCGGATTTGCTGATCCGGATGCCAACATTTTGCCAGTTATACTGCACCGCACGCAGCGCGCCAATGAATGTTTTTTCGCTGACTATATACTGGCGTGGCTTGATGACATCGACTTCCCTGTCTAAAAACTCCGTTGCAATTCGGTCAAAAAAGTTTGCGGATACAGTGCTATTTTCGTGTAATGCAACGACTACATCTCCTGATACTTTTTGACGTATCAGTACTTCTTTGGTTAGTTTTTTTGTCTGCCGGATAACTTTAAATAGCTTTAAGCTGTTTTTTTGGCGATACGCCGTTAGTTTTGCCTGGGCGTATTTGCCTGCAGATTGTTTGACGACGATAACAACTTCTAGATTGGCGTACGTATGCTTATACAATGCATCAAGGAGCGGTATGAGTGTATCGGCAGAATGAGTCAGCTCGATTAGCACGGATATGCGTGGCAGCTTCTCTTTGGCGGTAGCTGCGGCGCGCATGGTACGTAATCGGCGCATTGTGAGGATTTCGTGTACATCACTGCGCATGTGTATTGCAGCCACAGCTATGATACACAAAATCACCATAGCTAGCTGCGGGTCAAGCTGCGTTAAATTCTCCATGCTATGACATCCCGATGAAATCAAAGTGCATAATACGTCGGGTCTCATTATTAATACCCTGACATGTCATTAACGTAATCTGCGGCGTAGCTGAATAAGCAGAGAGCACGCTCGTCTGATCTGGGCTCACGGTTACATCGCCCGAATAGGTATAGTTAAAAACATGGCCATTCGTCGTACGTACCTTTAGGAGGTCTCCAGTCACAAGATCTTTTACTGGCGCCAAGACGGCGTCGGTGTTGTGTCCGTAGATAAAGGTATTACCCTGTTTGTTATTCGGGAGGGTCGTGATTGTTGCAAAATGCGCCGCGGTGTCTGATAACGTCCAGCTGTCATCGGCAGTATTATAATCACCATCTAAAACAGCCAGATCAATACCTAATCGCTTGATCGTTATCTGTGTCGGTTGTCCAGTGATTATTTCGGCAGGCTGCTTTGTCTCGATGACTTGGTATGTGATTGCGGCTGGTTTTGCGGGCGTCGCGTATTGGTGTAGAATCCATCCAGTGCTAATCATGACGATATACAAAGACACCACTTTTGTAATAAGCGGTGTCTTTGCTAAGGTATTCTTTACCATCGACATAGGGGTAATGCTCGGTGGATTACATGTGCTTTAAGTAAGCTTTTTTAATGACAGTACCAGCGATGATAGCGGCAGCAACGATTGCGGAAAGGATCAATGCAAAAGGCTGTTTTGATTCGCCGGCAGTGTACGGCAATGATGCGATCGCTGGTTCATTGGCTGCACTCTGACCTGCTTGGCCATTTGGTGTCGTTGGGGTGACGACGGGTGTGTTTACGTCAGGATCTTTAACGCCGCCTTGACCACCCGAACGGCAATCTAATTCTTCGTCGTATACAGTGACATTATCAATAACAATAGTGACTTTTGTTTTACCGCTCGGTGTGCTGACATAGGCGATTTCGTCGTCTTGGGCTGCGACGATAACGGCAGTACCATTAACGGTTGCAGAGCCATCGGCGGTCCCGGTATTTGTGAATGTAATGACTGCACGTGAATTGGCGACATCACAGACGACGGCGTAATCAATCATAGCCGTTTCTTCTTCTGTCACCGGGTAATGACAATGGTTGTTGTAAACTAGTTGACCTTCGGTACTCCAGTTCTGTCCTGGGAAATTATCATACGCAGGGATAATATCCCCCCATTTTTCGTGATCTGCCTTCATTGCGGTGGCGACAGCAAAGCTTGACGCGACATTGCCAGTATGTGACGTGTGGTCATCGTGACGGTTGCCGTTAGCTGCATTTTTACTGATTGTCTCAACTACATAAGGATTATTAGTTGCATTTGTTCGATGGCAAATAGTAATTTTATTGGGATCTGCGTTTTTCGTGTGTTTCGCGCTAACGGAAGCCGTTCCTGTTATCCCGCATACTGTCGTTACTAGAGCGGCGACGATTAATAATCTTTTGTACATATTGAAACTCCTTCAAATTAAATAGACCTGACATTCCGTCAGATCCCTCGCACATTTGCCCGTATATTAC